>JAFASL010000470.1 GCA_019244535.1 Alphaproteobacteria bacterium | reverse complement strand
ATACGGCGACAATCTCGAGATCGGCTTTGCCGAGCGCGCCAAGGCGATCCCGGTCGGCCGTTTCGGCACTCCCGACGAGGTCGCTGCGGTCATCGCGTTTCTCGCCTCCGACGAGGCCGCGTTTGTCACCGGCCAGGCGATCGGGGTTGATGGAGGTTGGTGACATGAAGCGGATCGACATCACTGCTTATGGCGTGCCGGAAGAGGTCGCACACTGCGTCGACATGCCGGATGTCGGCGAGCCCCGCCCCGGCGAGGTCGTGTTCGATATGCTAGCCTTTCCGATCAACCCGGCGGACATCTCGTTCTGCCGCGGTAGTTACCGGTTACGCCCGCCGCTGCCCGCGACACCGGGGGCCGAGGGTGTAGGGCGCGTCACCGCCGTCGGCGCTGGGGTCGTTAACGTCAAGCCCGGCGACCTCGTCATAAACATGCAGCGTGAGAACTGGGCGCAGCGCCGCCGGGTTAAGGCCGAGGACGCCGTGCCGATCCCGCCGGGTCTGGATTTGGTGCAGGCGGCAATGCTGCGCATCAACCCGCCTACCGCGCTGTTGCTGCTGGATGATCATGTTGCGTTGAAGCCGGGAGATTGGGTAATCCAGAACGTCAGCAACTCCGCGGTCGGGCGGCATGTGATCGTGCTCGCCAAGGCGCGTGGGCTGCGCACAATCAATGTGGTGCGCCGCGACGATGTCGCCGGAGAATTGCGGGACCTCGGCGCCGATGTCGTATTGAAGGACGGCCCGGACCTCGCTGAGCGCGCCCGGGCCGCGACCGGCGGAGCGCCGATAAAGCTCGGGATCGACGCGGTGTCCGGCGAGGCATGCAAGCGCATTGGCGATTGCGTGGCGGAGGGCGGGGTCGTCGTCAGTTACGGCTCGATGTCGGGCCAGGATCCGGTGATGAGCCGCACGGCAGTCAACATGCGCGGCGTCAACCTGACGGGGTTCAATCTCGGCCGTGGCCTCGCCAAGCGCACCCGAGAGCAGGTGCGTGCAATCTACGCCGACCTCGCCCTTAAGATCCGTGGTGGCGTGCTGAAGGCGCCGATCGACGCATTCTATCCGATCGACGAAATCAGGCAGGCGCTCGTCAGGGCGCAGCAGGGCGGCAGACACGGCAAAGTCCTTGTCTTACCCAACGGGGCATTGCAATGACGGATACCGACCACCGGGGACTGATCCTGGATCAGTTTACCCGCCAGGCCACCGCGTTCAGCACGGCGGCCCCGATCACCGATGAAGGCGCATTGAGGATGATCATGGCGGCGGCTCGGCCGCAGCCGGACGACACGGTGCTCGATGTCGCGTGCGGGGGCGGCATCGTCGTCTGCGCATTCGCGCCACATGTGCGGCACGCAACCGGCATCGACGTGACCCCTGCGATGCTGGAGCGGGCGCGCGCATTGGCGGCGGAAAAGCGGCTGTCGAACGTCTCCTGGCGCCAGGGCGACGTAACTGCGCTGCCGTACGATGACGCCAGCTTTGCTATCGTCGTGACGCGGTTCGCATTCCACCACTTTCTCGACCCGCTCTCGGTGCTGCGGGAGATGGTGCGGGTATGTACCCCGGGAGGGCGCGTTGTTGTCGTGGATACCTGCGCGTCAGAGGACCCGGCCAAGGCGGCGGAGTTCAACCGCCTCGAAAAGCTGCGCGATCCCTCGCATGCGCGCAATCTCACCTTGACCGAGCTCAAAGGGTTGTTCGGCGCGGCCGGCCTTCCCGAGCCGCTGATGACCTCTTACGAGCTGCGCAGCGACGTGGCGAGCCTGCTCGCCCGCTCGTTCCCCAATCCGGGCGATAATGTCAAGATCATCGAGATGTTCAAGGCCTCTGCCGTGGATGACCGGCTGGGGATCCCAGTGCGCATCGTTGGGGACAGGATCCACTATGCGTACCCGGTGACGATATTGGCGGCGCAGCTTCCGGCGCAATGAGCATTCCGGCCCCTTTTGAGCGTTACGAGGGCGAGGTTTTGCCGGAATGGATCGACGCCAACGACCATATGAACCTCGCGTATTACACGGTGCTGTTCGACTACGCGACGGATGCGCTGTTCGATGTGATAGGCGTCGGCCGGCAATATAAGGCTGCGACCGGTAACGGGACCTTCGTCGTCGAGACGCACAATTTGTACGAACATGAATTGCTGCTCGGCGACCGGGTGCGGGTCAGTACGCAGATGGTCGGAATGGATGGCAAGCGCCTGCACTTGACGCATGAGATGTTTATGCTCGCGGGCGGAAAGCGCGCAGCGATGCAGGAATTGATGTACGTGCACGTGAACCTGGCGAGCCGCCGCGTAACGCCGTTCCCGGACGACGTGCGGGAGCGGGTCGCCGCTGCACTGGCAGCGCACGCCCATCTCCCGCATCCACCTTGGGCCGGAAGGCGCATCGCATTGCGGCGCTAAAAGCCTCTGACCCCGGAGTGTGAGGGACTCTATTCTGCGGCTTCGCGCGCGTCGTCGGTCAATGCAGCCGGCCCTGCCGCGAGGTCCAGCAGCGCTACAGCGTCGGCTTCCGGAAGCGCCTCGACGCTGCGCAACTTACGGTCCATCGCGCGGCGGCGAACGCCGGCCTCTTCGACCACCTTTTGCGCCTCCTCCAGCTTCTTATGCACCTTGTCGAGGACGCCGCCGAATTTTTCGAATTCGGTCTTGACCGCGGAGAGCACTTGCCAGACCTCGCTCGAACGCTGCTGGATCGCCAGGGTGCGGAAACCCATTCGCAGCGAGGTCAGCAATGAGACGAGCGTCGTCGGGCCCGCCACCATGACGCGGCATTCGCGCTGCAGCCAATCGACCAACCCCGGCCGGCGCACGACCTCGGCGAACAAGCCCTCGGTGGGCAGGAACATGACCGCGAAATCGGTGCTGTGAGGCGGCACCACATATTTGGCGCAAATATCCTTGGCGGCGCTGCGCACCCGGGTTTCGATGCCGCGCAACGCCGCCTCGACTGCCTCCAGATCGCCTCGCTCGGTTGCCTCGACC
>JAFASL010000374.1 GCA_019244535.1 Alphaproteobacteria bacterium | reverse complement strand
GTCGCCTGGCAGAAACACGTTGATGATATCGATTTTCAGATCGCCGGCTTCAGCCGGTACAGCAGCGTGTATTTCTCTCCGGGCGACCCGACGGGAGATCTCCTGTTCAACGGCATCGCTCAGACGGCGTACCGGCAGAGCTGGGCGAGCGGGGTACAGGGCGACGGCAGTTGGCGGGCTGCGCCCGATCACACGGTTCGCAGCGGCTTTTACATCCAGCGAGAGCGCTCCCCGTTCAGCTCGACATCAAATGTTCTGCCGGTCGACCAGAACGGCATTCAAACCACCGACCAGCCGCTCACAATCTTCGATTCGGGCAGCAAGACCGGGTGGATCTACAGCTATTACCTCCAGGACGAATGGAAGATAATTCCCTCCCTAACTCTAAATTTCGGCGCGCGCTACGACCAATTCGCCGAGTTTGTCAGCGAGCGCCAGCTCAGCCCGCGCGCCAATTTAGTTTGGCAGCCGACCGAAGCGACGACATTTCATGCCGGCTATTCGCGTTACTTCACGCCGCCTCCGTTCGAGCTCATCGCATCCCCGACGGTCGCGCTTTTTGCCAATACGACCGCCGCTCCGGCCGTCACGCTCGACTCAGTCGCCAAGGCGGAACGGTCGCATTATTTCGACGTCGGCGCCACGCAAGTTGTCCTGCCCGGCCTCAAAGCCGGCATCGATGCTTATTACAAGCTCGCCAGCGACCTGATTGACGAAGGGCAGTTTGGTGCGCCTATCCTCTTTACCCCGTTCAATTACCAGAAAGGATGGGTCAAAGGCGTCGAACTGACCCTCAGCTACGATATCGACAATTGGTCGTTTTACGGCAATTTCTCTGCGTCGCAAGAGCTCGCAAAAAACATCATATCGAGCCAGTTTAACTTTTCCCCAGATGACTTAGCCTTTATAGCTACTAATGCTATCCACACCGATCACGACCAGACCTACACATCATCGGCCGGCATCAAGTACAAAGTCCCTGTCTGGAACACCCTCTTTTCGGTCGACCTTACCGCTGCCAGTGGTCTCAGAACCACTCAACTGAACGGGCCTCCGAACGGGGCTGCACTACCTGGCTACCAGCAGGTAAATTTCAGCATCGTCCAGCCGATCGACACTGGGCTCTACAAGGGCCTGGAACTTCGCTTGGACATCATCAACCTGCTAGACCAGACCTATCAAATTCGCAGCGGCACCGGGCTCGGCGTCTTTGCGCCGCAATTCGGGCCGCGGCGGACTATTCTCGCCGGGCTGACCCAGCGGTTCTAGCGTGCCCCATTGCCGCCGCGCACCCGCCACATTCTTCCTGCTTGAAGGCCTGGTTTTGGTGAAGTGAAGTTTAGAGGCCGATCGTGAACGACCCTACAGCGACCCTTTCGATCGTCAAGTTGTTCAATAATGCGGACCCCGTCGTGAAAGGCGTGCTGCTGTTGCTGCTCGCGGCCTCGGTGTGGAGCTGGGCGGTGATAATCGACAAGCTGTGGCGGCTCGCGGCCGCGAGCCGCTCGGCGCGTGAGCACGAGGCGCGGGCGGCGGCGGCGCGCTCGCCGCAGGAGCTGTCGGCGGCGCAAGGGCGGGATCCGGCCGGCCTCGTCATTTCCGCGGGGCTCGCCGAGAGTGCAGCCGAGCCGCGGCCGCAGCCAGAGACTGCAGGTGAACGCCGCGAGCGTATCGAGCGCGCAATGCGGCTCGCCCTGAACGCCGAGCTGCGCCGCCTCGAATTGCGGCTGCCGTTTCTCGCGACGCTTGGCTCCGCCGCGCCGTTCATCGGCCTCTTCGGCACGGTCTGGGGGATCATGCGCAGCTTCGAGGGGATCGCCGCCGCGAACAGCACCAGTCTCGCCGTGGTGGCGCCGGGGATCGCCGAGGCGTTGTTCGCCACCGCGATGGGGCTTGCCGCGGCAATCCCGGCCGTCGTCGCATACAACAAAATCACGGTCGATCTCGGCCGCTTTGCCGGTCGGATGCAAGGGCTGATCGGCCGCTCGGGGGGTCTGCTCGCCCGAATCCCCGCGGGGGTGTGAGATGGCTTTGTCCCTGCCTCCATCGGGTGAAGCCGGCGAGGACCGGTATGCACCGCTCGCCGAGATCAACGTGACACCAATGGTCGACGTGATGCTGGTATTGCTCGTCATCTTTATGGTGACTGCGCCGCTATTGACTGTCGGCGTGCCGCTCGATCTGCCGAAATCGCAGGCCGCCCAGCTGACCGAGCCCAAAAAACCGATCATCATCAGCCTCAACCGTAACGGCGAGGTATTCATCGGCGAAGAGCGGATCAATGGCGACGAGCTCGAACCGCGTCTCGCACAACTCGCCGCAGAGGATCCGAGCCGGATCGTCTATGTCCGCAGCGATCGTACGAACACCTACGCGCAGGTAATGGACACGTTGGGCCTGGTCAATCATGCAGGCTTCTTGAAGGTGTCATTGATCGCCGAGGCGGCCGCTCCGCGGTGAACGGCATCAAATTTCCTCTGGGTTTGTCGCTTGCCGGGCACGCCGTTTGCCTGGGACTGCTCGCGTTCTTTCTTTCCGGAAGACCCGCTCGACTGCCGGAGCCGATCGCAAAAGGCGGGATCGAAGTGGTCTTCGAACCGGCGCCGCCCAAACCCGAGACGGCGCCACCAGACACCACTCCACCACCGGCCGAAACACCCCCGCCCGAGCCGCCGGTAGCTGTGGCGGAACCTCCGCCGCC
>JAFASL010000272.1 GCA_019244535.1 Alphaproteobacteria bacterium | reverse complement strand
AAATGACGAGACGGTCGAGATCCTGCAGCGTCAGGCCGTGGTCCAGGCCCAGGCCGGCTGCGACATCATCGCGCCTTCCGACATGATGGACGGCCGTGTCGGTGCGGTGCGCCAAGCGCTGGACGAAGCCGGCTTCGCGCATGTCCGCATCATGTCTTACGCGGCAAAATATGCGTCGGCCTTCTATGGCCCGTTCCGCGATGCGGTAGGCTCGAAAACGGCGCTCGGCAGCGCCGACAAACGCACCTACCAGATGGACCCAGCAAATAGCGACGAGGCGCTGCGCGAAGTCGCGCTCGACCTGCAGGAAGGCGCCGATATGGTCATGGTGAAGCCCGGCATGCCCTATCTCGACGTCGTCCGGCGCGTCAAAGAAGCGTTCCGAGTGCCGACTTATGCCTATCAGGTCAGCGGCGAATACGCGATGTTGCGCGCCGCGGCCGCCAATGGCTGGCTCGACGGCGAGCGCGCGCTGATGGAGAGCCTGATCGGCTTCAAGCGCGCTGGCGCCGACGGCGTCCTCACTTACGCCGCCGTGGCCGCGGCGCGCTATCTGAAACTCGGCTGAGGCCAACCATCCCGCCGACCGGCGGCGGCCCAGTTGTTGCAGCGCTGCCGCAACTTGCGGTAGGTATTGGGTGAGCGGGCGTGATATCGGCGCCGCATCGAGCCACGGAAAAGAACAGGGAAGGTCGGCCATGTCTCACAGCACGAGTGGGCAAAAATTCGTTCGCCAGGCTCTCATGGGACGAACGATCACTCGTCGTCGCGCCCTGCGTTGGGGAGCCGCCGGGTTCGGTGCGGCGGCCGTCGTACACGGCCCTTGGCGCGCCGTATTCGCTGAGGCCAAGCCTTACAAGCTCGGCACGGGGCAACCGCTGACTGGTGTTGCCGCCTATGGCGGCAAGACCTCCCTCGTCGGCGTGCAGATGGCGGTAGACCGCATCAACAAATCGGGCGGCATCAATGGCCGCCCCCTTGAGCTGGTCATCGCCGACGATCAATCGAAGCCCGACACCGGCCGCCGCGCTGCCGAGAAGCTGGCCACCGAGGACGGGATCGACTTCCATGTCGGCGGCTTCCTGTCGAACATCTGCATCGCTTGCACTCCGGTCTGGGAGGAGCACAAGATCGTCAACATGATCGGCGTCTGCCTCGATACGACGCTGACCACCAGCAAATGCAGCCGCTACACTTTCCGGACCTTCGACTTCGCGCCGGCGCAAGCCAAGGCGTTTGCTCCCTATCTGGTAAAGCAAATCGGCAAGAAATGGCATATGGTCTACGCCGACTATTCCTGGGGACAGTCGACGCGTGATGCCTACACCGCCGACATCAAGGCCAATGGCGGCGAGGTGGTCGGCAGCACCGGGATACCGCTCGGCACCGCCGACACGACATCTTTCCTGTCGCGGATCGGCGGCGATTTCGACGGGCTGTTCCTGATCCTCTTCGGCAGCGACGCGATCAACGTCGTCAACCAAGGCTCTGACCTCGGCCTCACAAAGAAATACCGCTTGGCCGGAGACGGCGCCGTCGCTACCGCCACGCAGCTGCCCGCGATGGGCAACAAGATCGAGGGATTCGTCGGCATCGACCGCTATTTGCCGGTGTTCGACCCGCCGCTCGATACGCCCGCGCTGCACAGCTTCTTCGATGACGCGGTTCCCCGGCTGAAAAAAGTCGATCCGTCGGCGCCGCTGCCCGACCGCTATGTGCAATCGAATTTCGAGGCGGTGAACGCGCTAAAGCTTGGCGTCGAGAAGTCAGGTTTTCAGAGCCGCGCCGACACGCCCAAGCTGATCGAGGCGCTCGAGGGCCTCACCATGAAGGAGGGCCCCGACTTTCCAACCGGCGACAAGGTGCTGCGCAAAGAAGACCATCAGGCGTTCATGCGCGAGCTGATCTACATAATCAAGGACGGCACCTATCACCTTCAGCAGGCAGTCCCTTATGAGCAGACAATAGTGCCGGCGGCCTGCAAGTTCGAGTCGGCTTGAGGGCCGGCGGGGAGACCGAGTCTGGCCTGAGTGAGCGCGGACATTTCAGCCGACCCGGCGACCTCAATCCTGCGGACGGAGGACCTGACCATCCGTTTCGGTGGCCTCACCGCGCTCCGCCAGGTTAATTTTGCTGTGGAGCGCGGCGAAATCCGCGCCATTATCGGGCCGAACGGGGCCGGGAAGAGCACCTTTTTCAATTGCTTGACCGGAATTCTGCGGCCTTCCTCGGGTCGCATCTCATTCAACGGCGGGGATATCACGGGGCTTTCGCCGGATCGGATTTCGCAAAAGGGGGTCGCCCGCTCGTATCAGATCACCAATATCCTGCCCAACGCGACGACCCTCGAGAACGTCCGCATAGCCGCCCAATCGCGGCGTCACGGCTGGAGCCTGCTGACGCGTTACCAGGGCTATCGCGACATCATCGAGAAGGCTGAGGCGGTCCTCGAGGCTCTAGGTCTACACAGCAAGGCAGGGGAGTTGGCCGCCAACCTTTCGCACGGTGAGCAGCGCAACCTCGAAATCGGCATTGCGCTCGCGACGGAGCCTCAGCTGCTCTGTCTCGACGAGCCGACCGCGGGAATGAGCGCTGCAGAGACGCACGACACAATGGAGCTGGTGCGGCGCATCGCCAATAACCTGACGATCTTGATCGTCGAGCACGACATGCAGGTGGTGATGGGATTGGCGCACCGGATCACCGTGCTCCACTACGGCGAGATCCTCGCCGAAGGAACACCGTCGGAAATCCAGCAAAATCCTCGCGTGCTCGAGGTTTACTTGAAGACATGAGCTCGGCTTATGCTGCAGGCCAGCCGCTCGTCAGGGTCGAGGACATCCACACCTATTATGGCAAAAGCCACATTCTGCACGGAGTTTCTCTCGAAATCGGAACGGGCGAGGTGGTGGGCCTTCTCGGCCGCAACGGCGTCGGCAAGAGCACGACGCTGAAGGCGATCATGGGCCTCGTCCGACCGAGCCGGGGCGAAGTCCGTTTCGAGGGTCAGGCGATCACGGGGGTACCAGCTCACCGGTTAGCACGACTGGGCATCGGCTACGTTCCCGAAGACCGGCGCGTTTTCCGCCTGTTGTCGGTCAGTGAAAATCTCCGCACCGGGCTCGACCGGCAGGGCGTGAGCAAGGTCCGCAAAACGGAGCTGCTGGACAAGGTGTACGAGTACTTCCCCGTATTGGCCGAGCGCCGCCATCAGGCCGGAGGCACGCTTTCGGGCGGTGAGCAACAGATGCTCGCGATTGCCCGCGCGATGATGCTCGAGCCCAAAATCGTTCTGCTCGACGAGCCGACCGAGGGATTGATGCCGAGGATGGTGGGCGAAATCCGGCGGATCATCGACATGCTGCACCGCGACAATGTCGCCGTGCTGCTCGTCGAACAGAACGTGCCGCTAACCCTGGAGGCCGGTCAACGGGTCTATTTCATCGAGAAAGGCGTCGTGCGCCACCACGCATTGACCTCCGAGCTGCGCGTCAACGACGCTGTGATTCATCAGTATCTGGGTGTCTAGCGTGGGCATTCCGGTCGAGCAGATCCTTATCCAGACGATCAACGGCGTCGTCACCGGTATGATCCTGGCTCTCGTTGCATCCGGACTGACATTGATATTCGGGATCATGGATGTGGTCAATTTCGCGCATGGCGAGCTGTTCATGCTGGGTGCCTATATCGGCGTCGTTATATTGGCGGCTACCGGGGATTTCTGGATTGCGCTGATCGCGGCGACGCTGGTCGTAGCGCTCCTCGGCGCGGCAATTTACTTGACGACACTGCGCCCCCTCATCGGGCGCGATCCGCTCTACACGATCCTCGCCACGTTTGGCGTCTCGCTGGTTCTGCAGAACTATGCGCTCTGGCAGTTCGGCCCCGTGGCACGCAAGATCGCCGAGCCGTTTACTGGCCAGTTTACCCTCTTCTATCTGGATTATCCGTGGTACCGGATAGTAATTGCTTTGCTTTCGGCAGCCATCATCGGCGGACTTTGGCTGTTCCTCAAATTTGGCACGTGGGGCATCTGGATTCGCGCGACCACTCAGGATCGTGTCATGGCGCAAGCCATGGGCATACCGGTGCCCTGGGTGCTGATGGGGGTTTTCGCCATCGGTTCCGGCATGGCGGCAGCCAGCGGGGTATTGTTCGGCCCTTTGGTCGGGGTCAACCACGTAATGGGGCTCGACTGGGTGCTAAAGGCCTTTATCGTCGTCGTGGTCGGAGGGATGGGCAACCTCGCCGGCTCAATAGCAGCTGCGATCTTCATCAGCCTCCTCGAGGCCTACGCTTCGCTCTGGGTCAGTCCGGCTCAGGCGGTGATCGTCTCGTTCGTGCTATTGATCCTGACCTTGCTGTTCCGGCCCACTGGGCTTTTTGTGCCGACGCCGAAGTAGTTAGTCGCTTCCTCCGCCGGTCCCAGCGGCGGCTGGGACAGTTCTGCCGAGCCGTGATAGAAAGGCTCCCTCACCCCCAGGAGGTTCGTCAAATGAAGAACGGGATGGTCATCATTGACGCTGACGGACACGCCGTGGATTACGAACCCGTCTATCGCTCGCGGCTGCCAGAGCAGTACCAGAACCGCACGACGATCTACCCCTCCGACAACTTCGACCGCACGCAAAACGGGCGCCTCGCAGCCAAACGGCCGCCCTCCCCGGCGCAGAACCTCGCCGACAATGCGCAGGAGGGGATTGATCTTCAAATCATTTACCCGACCGGCGGGCTGATGCTGACGCGGGTTCGCGAACGCGATTACGCGATCGCCTTGTGCCGAGCCTACAACGATTGGCTCTATGACTGGTGTGCGATCGACCGCCAGCGGCTGAAGGCGGTTGCGCTGGTGCCGCTGCATGTCGACACGCGTGCTGCGATCGAAGAAATGGACCGGGCCGTCTCCAAGCTCGGCAATGTCGGCGTGATGGTGAATACCTACGACCGCTCTCGCAATGTTGCCCATCCTGACTTCTGGCCGTTCTACGAGGAGTGCGCCCGCCAGGGTGTCGCGGTAGCGTTTCACGCATCCGGCAGCGATACGATGGACCCCTTGTGCCATTTCGAAAATTTCCTGCAGATCCACACCTTGTCACACGCGCCGGAACAACTTATCGCCTGCACCGCGGTCATCTACAGCGGCCTGCTGGAGAAATATCAGGATCTGCGCGTCGGTTTTCTCGAGGCCGGGATCGGCTGGGTCCCGTTCTGGATGGAGCATATGGACGAGGAATATGAATTCCGGCCGTTCGACGCGCCGCTGTTGAAGGCGAAGCCCTCCGAATACATGACCTGCGGGCGGGTATTCGTGTCCTGCGAACCGGAAGAGAAAACGCTGCGCTATGTGCCGGACTTCTTTCCGGCCGACAATATCCTGTTCGCTTCGGACTACCCGCATTGGGACGGCCAGTTTCCCGACGCGGTTTCGACCCTTGCGGA
>JAFASL010000103.1 GCA_019244535.1 Alphaproteobacteria bacterium | reverse complement strand
CGCATCATGGTCAGGATTGTCCGATCCTACCGCATACAAGTCTGTGGCACGAAAATGCGCCCTCAGGCGAGCTCCCCTCGTATCCTCAAAGACAGACAGGCATCCACCGGAGCCGAAGCTATGTAAAAAGCCCAATCGCAGTTCATCATCGCTCCGCGTGCTCAGGCGTCAAGGCGCTGCGAAACACAACCGTCGCTATGCGGCAAGCCGCCGAGCTTTGCTACCGTTTCGGTCCCTTGACCCCTTCCGCGCGCTCCGCGAACCTGATCGCAGGCGACGGGACGAAGAACGGCTTTCCTGTTCCGAACAAAGAACTGGCTCTAAACCAGAAACAATCGCTTGACACGAAAAGCCCCATACAGGTTCGAATCCACTCCCCTCCAGGGAAGAGTCGTGCAAACCAGTGGTTCCCCAACAGCGGGGCCGGTCGAAGAAGACCTGCAGTGCTTCGATGATGCCGATTTTTCTCAGTTTGACCCTAAACGGGCCTACGCCGTCGCGCGGTTCACGTCATCGAAGCCGTGATTAACATCGAGCCACCGGACCGATACCTTTGCGCCAAGAGCGGGCTGCTTACCAGCCGCTGTCCAGATCAGCTTGCGGCATCGGTTGCGGCTGTCGAGGCTTGCTCGGTCGCTGATGAGCGGCCGGTGCGTATGAGGCCGAGCACATTCAGAGTCGCGACCGGCCGGCCGAGGCCCTTCAACGCGATTTCGCCAAGCGACTCGACCTCGGCGAAGCCGTCGATCTCTGCGGCGACACGCTGCGTAATGAGAATTTGCCCGTTTTTGGCTTCGGCGCAGAGTCGGGCCGCAACATTGATGACAGTGCCTATGGCGGTGTAATCGGATCGGCCTTCAAAACCGATCGGACCAAGAGTGGCATATCCCTGGGAGATGCCGATACCGAAGCCAATCTCGTATCCACGAGACGACCATGATTGGGCAAGCGACCTGACTGCGTCTCGCATTTCGACCGCGAGGCCAACGGCGCGGCGGGCAGGATCCGAGCACGGTATCGGGTCGTTGAAGATGATAATCAGCCCATCGCCGGTGAAGCGATCAAGCGTCCCTTCATGCCGATGAATCAGCGGTCCCAGCGCGTTATGATATTCACGGAGGACAGTGATGATATCTTCCGGCTCGGCAGTTTCGGAGAACGCCGTAAAGCCGCGCATATCACAAAACAGTACGACAATATCGCGCCGGTGGGTATCGAGGATCGCCTCGCCGCCGGAAGAGATAATCGTCTCCGCGATCTGAGGGGCGAGAAACTGTTTGAGGCGGCCCATACGCTCGATCTCGCCGAGCTGCGCCGCGACCCGTTCCTCGAGGGTTTTGTTCCATGCGACAAGCTCGTTCGCCTGCTGCTCCAGGCGCTCGGCCTGTGCTTGTACGGTATCGTGTAACGCCTTGATCCGCAGCATTGAGCGCACGCGGGCCGAGAGTGCGGCGTGATCGACTGGCTTTGTCAGGTAATCATCGCCACCGCTTTCGAGCCCGGCGATGACATCCTTTGCATCGGCGCGGGCGGTGACGAGGATCACCGGGATAAAGGGCAGAGACCTGTCAGCCTTCAACCTCTTGACTGCCTCGATGCCATCCATTTTTGGCATCATGATATCGAGCAACACGAGGTCCGGCAGCAGCTCCCTAATTTTTTCGAGAGCCTCTACTCCATCGCCGGCTGTTGCCACCTCATAGCCCTGGCTTTCGAGGCGCATCTGCAGGATTTCGAGATTATCCGGAACATCGTCGACGACCAGAATGCGGGCCGGCTCGCGCATCCGCGGTCACCTGTCGGGCAAAAATTCGCGGATTTTGGCAAGCAGTTGACGTGGGCTGAAGGGCTTGGCGATATAGCCGTCGCAGCCGGCTGCCCGCGTCTTGCCCTCGTCGCCGGAGAGGGCGTAAGAGGTCACGGCGATGATCGGCACCTGCGCCAGTTCAGGAACCGCTCGGATGCGGCGCGTCGCCTCGTAGCCGTCGATGACCGGCAATTGAATGTCCATCAGGATCAGATCGGGGATGTGGCTCTGCGCCATCGCCACTCCCTCGGCCCCGTCGACGGCTTCGATCAATTCGTAATCGAAGCTCGTCAACAGATCGCGGATGATCTGGCGGTTGTCCTCAGTGTCCTCGATGACCAGGATGCGCTTGCTCATCAGGCAGCTTCCTCCATCACTTCCTCGACGCGCACAGGCAGAACGACCCGGAACGTCGAACCCTTGCCGACCGCCGAGTCGACCGAAATCGTCCCGCCCTGCATCTCGACCATGCGCTTCGAGATCGCAAGGCCTAGGCCGGTTCCGCCTTTCTTGCGCGTATTGGAATCGTCGATCTGCTGAAACTCGCCGAAGATTCGATCCTGATCGGCGTCGGCAATGCCCGGCCCGGTATCGCGCACGGTCAGCACGAATTGGCCTTGGTCCGCCATGGCGCGGATCTCGACCTCGCCCTTATCCGTGAATTTGATCGCATTGCCGACAAGGTTGAGAAGCACTTGCGAGACGCGGCGCGCGTCGCCATGCGCCATCGGCAGGTCATCCTGCATGGCGGCGGTGAATTTCAGCCCCTTCGATGTGGCGAGCGGCTCGGTAGCGGTCACGATCGCCTTCACAACCTCCGGCACGCTGTAGTCCTCTAAGGTCAAGGTCAGCTGGCCGGCCTCGATCTTGGCCAAATCCAGCACGTCGTTGATCAATGCCAATAAATGCTTCCCATTGTTCTGGATGCGCTCCAGAACCCCCTTCGGCCGATCCGGCAACACGCCATAGATGCCGTCGACGAGCAGCTCCGCATAGCCAAGGATCGCGTTCAGCGGCGTCCGCAGTTCGTGGCTCATATTGGCGAGGAACTGCGATTTGTGCTGGCTGGCGAGCGCCAGCTGCTCGCTCTTGTCGGCGATCTCGCGGAAGAGCCGCGCATTCTGGATCGCCAATACCGATTGGCTCGCCAAGGTCTGCATCAGCCGCACCGTCTCGCCCGGA
This sequence comes from Alphaproteobacteria bacterium, assembly GCA_019244535.1. Classification (GTDB taxonomy): domain Bacteria; phylum Pseudomonadota; class Alphaproteobacteria; order ATCC43930; family CGMCC-115725; genus AP-15. The sequence continues at coordinate 3,575 of JAFASL010000103.1, read as the reverse complement.
AATTCGCCGATAGCGCGGCGCTGCAATATGATCGCGCCGAGGACCCGTTCGGGGCCCACTAACGGGACGATCAGCACACTGTGCAATCCTGCGGTAAGCGCAGAGTCGCGCAATGGCGCGCTCGGCCGCTCGGCAAGGTCCGGGATCTGGATCGGTGCGCGCAGCGCCACCGCTTCGCCCATTGCAGTTTCGGCCTCGGCGACCCGCAGATCCCGCACCGAGCGCGCGAAGGCTTCGTCCGACCCCGCCGCCTCGACCAGATGGAACGCGCGTTCGGCCCGGCTGTAGCGGAAGATCGCCCCTCCATCCGCGCCGGTCAGACCGACAGAGCGGGTCAGAACGGTGGACAAAACTGCCCGCAAATCCAATGTCGAGCTGACCGCCTGCGCCACCTCGTTCAAGGCCCGCAGTTCATCGACCGACTGCCCGAGCTCGGCGGTGCGCGCCCGCAAATCGTTGAAGAGCCGCGCATTCTCAATCGCGATCACGGCCTGATCGGCAAAGGTCGTGACCAATGCGATCTGTTTTTCAGTGAACGGTTCCACCCGTTCGCGCCAGAGGTTCAAGACGCCGACACTTGCATCTGCACGTAACAAGGGTACCCCAAGTGCTGTATGGAGCTCACCGATACGCTGCCCTTCCGTCCAAGTATACTCAGGGTCACTAGCGACATCCTCAATGTGCACTACCCGGCGTTCAAGCAATGCTCGACCACTCACACTGCCCCGCCCGGGCTGCGCTGGGTGTCGCGCAGTGAATTCCTCGAATTCCGCCGTAAAACCGACAGGCGCAACCATGTGGTAGAGACCGCTTCGCTGCTGTACGATCACGCCCTTATCTGCGTCACAAATTCGCACAGCAGTCTCGACCAGCTTTTTGAGCACTGGCTCGAGCGCCGCACCCGATTGGCTGATGACCTTTAGGACGTCGCCGGTCGCGGTCTGATATTCGAGCGACTCGCGCAATTCCGTGATCAGCCGCGCGTTCTCCATCGCAATGACCGCCTGCGCGGCAAAGTTCCGCAGCAACGTGATCTCTTTGTCCGAGAACGGCCGGATCTCCTTCCACCAAATGCCGAGCGTGCCGAAGAGAGAGCTCTCTTTACGCAGAGCTACGCTTAGGGACGTCCGATGGCCGCCCATATCTACGAGCTCTCGCATATGCGGGTTGGCGCGGTATTCATCGCTCTGCAAGACGTCCTCGATGTAGACCACATCTTCCCCGCGCACGATACGGCCCAACATGCCGTCCGGCCGAGGCTCAAAAGGACCGCGTCGCCGCACATATTCAACGAGCTGCGTTTCTCCGCTTACCGCAACACGATGAAATCGTTCGCCATCGTATGTCGCAAGCTGGCCATATGCAGCGCCGCAAAGCCGCAAAGCTTTTTCCAGCATTGCGTCAAACACCGGCGCGAGGTCGCCGGGCGAGCTGTTGATGACCTGCAATACCTCGGCGGTCGCGGTCTGCTGCTCCAAGGCCTCGCGCGTCTGGGTCAAAAGCCGCGCGTTCTCCATTGCAATGACTGCCTGCGCGGCGAAATTCTGCAGCAGCGCAATCTGCTTGTCAGTAAAGGGCCGAACTTCCTGACGGTAGACGGTAAGCGCTCCGAGAAGCGCCTGTTCGCGACGTAGGCCAACGGTAAGGAAGGTGCGCCCTCCGGCAATCACCGCATCTCGGGCCCCTTCGTGACCGGACCGGTAAGCGTCTGTACCCAGGGCGTCGAGAATGTGAACGTATGGTTCGCCGGCTACGAGCCTCGACCAGGTGAGGCCCCTCGATGGCGGAAGCCGCCCGCGCGGACGCTGTTGCAGCCAACGCGTTTCTCCCTTGAGCGCGACAAACTCAAACATCTCCCCATCGAAAGTGGCCAGTTGACCGCAAACCGCCTCGCATAGCGTGAGCGCCTTTTCGAGCATTGCGTCGAATACCGGCGTGAGGTCGCCCGGCGAGGAATTGATGACTTGCAACACCTCCGCGGTCGCGGTCTGCTGCTCCAATGCCTCGCGCGTCTCGGTCAAGAGCCGCGCGTTCTCCATCGCAATGACCGCCTGCGCTGCGAAATTCTCGAGCAGCGCAATCTGCTTGTCGGTAAACGGCCGGACTTCCTGACGATAGGCGGTGATGTAACCGAGAAAAGCGCCGTCCTTGCGGAGCGGGACGAGGAGGAGCGAGCGGATGCCGCCCTTTTCGACCCCGGCGTGCACCACCGGATCATCGCTGGTCCGAGCGATCTCGGCCATGTCGTCGATCTGGAACAGGCGCTCGCCCCGTATTATCCGGGCGACAGGGTGATCGTAGCGAGGCAGCCATGGCCCGCGCACAACTTTCGCCCAAGGCGTCGGAAGGTTGCGCTCGGCCGCGAATCGGACGAACTCGCCATCGTAAGTCAGTAATGCGCCGAATTCCGCGCCGCAAAGCGTGTGTGCCTTTTCCAATATGGCGTCGAACACCGGTGCGAGATCGCCGGGCGAGCTATTAATGACCTGCAATACCTCGGCGGTCGCGGTCTGCTGCTCCAAGGCCTCGCGCGTCTCGTTGATGAGCCGCGCATTCTCCATAGCAATGACCGCCTGCGCGGCGAAGTTCTGCAGCAGCGCGATCTGCTTGTCGGTGAAAAGCCGAACCTCGCGGCGATAGATCACAAATGCACCGAACGCTACGTCGTCCTTGCGCAACGCCACCCAGAGCGCGGTGCGGCAACGCCCGGGTCACGCCATTGCAGGCGGTGTTGCGCTACCGCGATCTGCCTGCAGAAGGAGCTGGCCGATCTGTGCCACCGCCACGGGCTGGTGATCGAATGGGCCGACCTGCTACGCGACCTCGACCGCTTGCAGGAGACAACGCGATCGAGAAGGACGGCAAGGCCATCACCGCCCGCACTGCCGTCTCCGGCGCCAAGTCGGCAGTGTCTTCCAGGCCGCCGGCATCGCCCTGCCGCCCAATCTGCACGAGCGCTGCCTGACGAGTTTTTCCCGTCTATAAAAAAGAAGGGATTTCGATGCTGGTACCCGTACGATCCCGCCCTGGTCGGCATGGTAGGAGATGCCGCCGAACGAGCAGCCGATCCCCTCGGGATGGCGCATCGGCACCACGTCCGCGTCGGGAGCGGTCTCGCCCGAACACTCCAGGGCCGCCACGGCGCGCGAAAGGAGTAGGGGTCCGACACCAGCCGGCGGCGAATTCCCATCTCTCACAAGCGTGCACGCTGGCAGAGAGCCATTCCTGATCTGATCGGTGCTCAGCACGCCGGCCGCCACCGCCCGTTCGCCCCATCGCCGCAGTGCCGACCAGAACGCCATCCGGTGTGCGGCACAGCAAAAGCGCTGCGGTGAGCGACCGGCCCTGGAATTGTACAAGCTGCGGGCGGCAGCCCGGCCGGCGGATCGGAAAAGAGACGAGGCGCCGCGAGAGGAATTCTCGGAACCTCGCCAGAGGCGCCGACCTTTGCCGCCAGTCATTTTTCATCCGGGCTCGCCAGGCCGACCGGACCCAAGTGGCAATTTCCACTGCGGTGGCGAATTTGAAGCGATCTCGATCGTCTCCGGAAGGTAGTTTTTCCCGTATTTCGTGAT
>JAFASL010000037.1 GCA_019244535.1 Alphaproteobacteria bacterium | reverse complement strand
CGGACGCCCATCGGCGCATTTGGGTCCAAACTCGGGTCTAAGCCCGATGCTTTCCGGTGCGATCGCGCTAGCACGCCGGCAGTGCGATATTGGGTGATGGATCGTGTCACGTCCTCTCCGAAGCGTAAGGCCTTGCGGGTGACTCGGCTCGCCTGTCCCAATTACGACTGGCGGATGCTCAGGCGTTGGGTGTCAATTGGGGGCCAAGTCTTTAGCAACGTTCGGTAGCCGATCGGGCGCTGAAGCGGTGGCGGGACAGGATCGAAAGGATCATGTTGACCCTGATGCGCTCGAAGCCTGCTAACTCAAACAATGGGTATGAGGCGGCTCTCCGGAAGGTTCGCGGTGTTGGCCTCCCCGCGCGGCCTACTCGACTGGATCTTTCCGGATGCAATTTGACGGCACTCCCACCCGAGCTCTGGAAGCTGACAACGATAAAAAACCTTAACCTCGACCACAACCAGCTCAACACTCTCCCGCCCGAGATAGATCAGCTAGGTGACCTGGAGTTTTTCCACCTACGCTATAATCAGCTCACCGCGCTTCCGCCCGAGCTCTGGCGACTGACTAAGCTCAAAATCCTTGATCTGCGGACAATCGGTTAACCACGTTGCCCCCTGATATCGGGCGGCTTACTGGCCTGAAGTGTCTCGGCCTGGGGGCAATTCGTTGCAATCCTCGCCGCAGGAACTCGGTCACCTCGACGATCTGGAATACCTCATCGTGGACCCGGACGAACTCCCTGAACCGCTTAATCGGTCGGTTCTTAGAGGGGCGAGTGCGAAGGTAACGACGCGAAGTATTTTGTACAACTTGTGGGGAGAAGATAGCGAACGACCAAAGATCATAAATTTAATGGATGCTCTGAAGCGCTCGCTTGCCAGGGAGGCCAACGAGCCCATTCCGGAAACGAGCACCGAACAACGCCCTGCGGCCTATCGGTTCGTGTTGCGCACAGAACAAATTGATGCGCTACCGGAGCGGCCTGCGGCGGTCGATGCCGATTTGGCGCTTGATACGTATCGAGAGCTGGTGACCAAGACAAGCCCTGCACGGCCCGTGATCCAAAGCAATTCTGCGCCCCGTATCTGCGGCAGGGTGGAACGCTTGCTGGAGGCGCTCGGAGCGCGGTTTGACGATATTAGCCCTGGAGTACTGTTGTAGTGCGAGCGAAGTGTAACGGCTGATCGAGCGGCCTTCGACACCGCCGAAGCGCGCGGCGAGCTGTTCGCCGACGTCTTTGCGATAATGGACGATATGCTGCAACGCCTTCGCGATCTCCTCGCCGCATTTCCGATTGTGAGAAGGATCGAGACGGAGCGGCTAGCCCTCGACCTCGATACGCACGCCGAAAGCGTTCCAGCGATCCAGACGGAAATGGATGCGATCCAGCTGGCGGTGAGGGGCCCTGGAGCTGCGACGGCGGATGCGGTCCGCGCTCTCGGGCAGAACGACGCGGCCGTTGAAGATGCCATCGACCCCGTGGTGGAGAGGAGCCTCGTCGCGGATAAGCTATTGGTTTTCCGAAACTTCGCGCGCGCGGTGATCGGAGGCATTGCGGCCCATGGCTGGAACGCACTTGACAAGGCCGGGCCGGAGTTAGCCAACCTCAGCGGAGATGTTTGGAAAGAGGTCAGAGCCTGCCTTCCCAGCGGCAACGGTCTCGCCATAACGGTTGCGCCCCTATTTATCCTGGCTGATCAGATCGGCGATCCGTATCTGCGAATAGGTGCCGCGGTTCCTGCGGTCGCACCTGTAGCGCGCTTGTGAAGAAAGCAGTCTCGGACAGCCTGAAAAACGCACTCGACCGCAAGGCGAAGGAGAGACCGGCGAAACGGCGCGGAGAGCAGTGAACCCGAGGGTAGATAGCGTCGCCGAGCTCAGAGTGCGCGGCCTTAAGGGATCGATGCTGGAAACCCCATGTTTCCCCTTTCAGGTGCGGGTTCTACATAAGTACACGCTATTGTTGCCGACTAGGGCACACCGGGCCCGCCCAACAGCGACGATTATCAACGCTTGGAGGTAGAGATCAACTCCCTATCCGTTCTCATCCCCCATCCCGAGCATCGAGCTGAATGAAAGGCACCTTAGAGAAAGTCGAAGAGTTCGCGACCAAGCTTGAACGCCTGTCCGAACGCGCTTTAGAGACAGCGGGTATTTGGAGCACGCAGCCTCAAGCAGGAAGCGCTGACCCTGAGGTGGTCGCGCTACTTCTGTTGATCCGTACGTGTCGAACTTCCGCAGCACGGTCATTTTGTTGCGCGCCGATCGCATTGTAGAGCCGCGAACCATCGCCCGGTGCTGCTTCGAGAACCTGTTCACAATTGCAGCGCTGCGCGAGGGCGGGCAACGCTTCATATTAGAAATGGGCGAAGATTTTAAAGCGAGTCGGGAAGCCCGCGCCGAGTTCCTTATGGAGCAGATTGGCGATAGGCCGTACACGGAGTGGCAACCGAAATTGCGGGCGTTCATCGCCAGCCTAGGAAAAGGCCGAAAGAAGCAAAAGTCGCTTGACCCGAAAACAGGTAGCCGCTCGTGGGCCGGTGTTTAAGAGCTACGTTTACTCCGCCGAACTATCCGCCGATGCGGCGCATCCTACATTGGACGCGCTCCAGCGCTACCTCGGTAGTGCGCGGGAGAACGGCAAGCCAATACGGACTATTAATATCAATCCGCCGGTTACGCCGAGAGAGCGAAAAATGACATTGTTGATGGCCAGCGACGCCCTGCTTGGTGCCTGCGTTGGCGCGACGGAAATCTTAGATCTAATGCCATCACCGATGATCTAGCAGCGCTGATGCGGGAGTATCAGGCGCTGAATTTTAGTGATATCCAAACGTCGAAGAAGCCGGAAAACAGATCAGAATAGCGGAAAATTGGGATAGGCAACTGCCGCTAGTGTACGATTGATCGTTTGGTGCGAGGACTGCCAGCATCAGATCGAGCCCGATCCCTCCGAGATGGCTGCCCGTGACGGCAGCTGCACCGATCAGCCCCGACCTTCAGGAGATCAAGATCCACTTGCAGGCCTCGACCAGCGGGACTCGGGGCTGGCTGCTTGTCCCTGCCGCGGGTGTGCCTAGTCTTGATCTGATCTTGCACGCCAATGTTGGGGAAATTCTCGAGCGCATGACCGGCTATACCACCACCTCGACGAGGAATGGGCCTGGGGTGGCAATCCCCTCGGCGAAACGGTCGTTGAACGCCTCCATCGTCGTGACCCGGGCGCCCGGCACGCCCATCGACCGCGCGAGGCCTACCCAGTCGAGGTCGGGGTGGCCGAGGTCGAGCATGTCGAGCGCCTTCCGGCCCGGGTTGCCGGCCCCGACATTGGCGAGTTCGCCCTTGAGGATCGCGTAGCTGCGGTTCGAGAACAGCAATGTCGTGACATCGAGCCCCTCGCGCGCCTGTGTCCACAGCGACTGCAATGTGTACATGCCGCTACCGTCACCTTCGAGACAGATGACCTTGCGGTCCGGGCAGGCGACCGCCGCGCCTGTCGCGACCGGCATCCCCATGCCGATCGACCCGCCCATATTCGACAGCCAATCATGCGGCGCGGCCGAGCGGGTCGGCGCAAAAAAGCCGCGGCCGGTCGTCACCGCCTCGTCGACGACGATCGCATTCTCCGGAAGAAGTGCACCGAGCGACTGGCCGAGAGCTTCCGACGTAACCGCTCCGGCACCCGGCGCCGGCGGGGGATCGTTTGTCACCGGCGCTGGTGTCGAACGCGCGCCGAGCTCGTCGGCGAGAGCTTCGAGCGCGCCAATCAAATCCTCGTCGGGTCGGGCCAGCACATGGCCGACCGCGTCGGGCGGCGCAAGCAGGCTCGGCTTGTCAGGATAGGCGAAGAAAGCGACCGGCATCTTCGACCCTACCAGGATGATGTGCTTGAGCCCGGCCAGAACCTTGACGGCCAGATCGACGACATAAGGGACGCGTTCGACAAACACCCGGCCGCGGCCGCGCTGCGTGCGCGCGTTGGACCCCTGTGCGATGAGCCGGGCGCCGGTCTTGGCGGCGATCCGGCCGGCAAGTTCGAGCCCCTCCTGCCGCAAAGCCTTGCCGGTGACGAGGAGCAGGCATGGCTCGCCGGAGCGCAACACCCGCGCCACCTCGGCGACGGCCTCGGGCGACACTTGCGCGGGCGGCACGGCGGCCGGCACCTCGACCGGGCCCGACCCTTCGTTCCAGGCGGTGTCGGCCGGCAGGATCAACGTCGCGATCTGGCCCGGCGGCGTGCGCGCCGCCGCGATCGCGGCGGCGCCATCGGCGGCGACCGAGCGCGCATCGGGCGAGGTTTTGACCCAGCGCGAGAACGGCTTCGCGGCGGTCTCGATGTCGGTGGTCAGCGGCGCGTCGTAGCGGCGGTGATAGGTCGCGTGGTCGCCGACGATGTTGACCATCGGCGTCGACGCCTTGTTGGCGTTGTGGATGTTGGCGAGCCCGTTCGCCATGCCGGGGCCGAGATGCAGCAAGGTCGCCGCCGGGTTGCCGGTCATCCGCGCATAGCCGTCGGCGGCGCCGGTGACGACACCCTCGAAGAGCCCGAGGACACAGCGCATGCCCTCGACCCGGTCGAGCGCGGCGACAAAATGCATCTCTGACGTGCCCGGATTGGCGAAGCACACATTGACGCCGCCGCCGACCAAGGTGCGCACCAGGCTTTCCGCGCCGTTCATCAGGCTTTCTCCGAATTTCGTGTCATCGCGAAGCATGCCCGCCACCCGGCCCCACCGCAAGACAGGGATGAGAGGTGGAGAGATCCTTGTCACGATTAGCGGAACATCCGGAGGATGTCGGTTTAAGTCAACTCGCATCCGTCCTGGAGCGCACCGAGCCGCGCCAGCGCGACCGGACCGAGCGTGTCGCCCGCCCGCCGCACCGGAGCGGCCCGTCGGTTAGCCGACGATCACCCTACTACCCGTTCAGGCGGCTGTACCCTGAAGCGGGGTCACCGAGTAAGATTCCTGTTGCCCATGTTGCAGGGCCAGTACCGTGGAAAACCGGTGGAGGGTTGTAATACCGTCCGTGGTGACTGGCACTGCTGCCGGCAAAGCCGGCGGCGCAGGTAGGTTAACGTGCGGGAGAAGCAACGTGAACGTAGTCGAGCCGCTGTCGATCGTCATATGGATCGTTACGCTGACCAATGTTCCGAGGTCAGGCACCTCCACCACACGGACGTCCTTCCCAGCGAAATCTTTGACGAGGGGCCCTTGATGATAATGGAGGTGAGGTCCGGCTACGGAATAGCTTACCTGCAGGCCTGTTGCAGTGTTGGAGAGATTCCAGATGGTAGGTTGAACGAACTCTGGCATGACATCTTTGCTCCCGTGGCTGCTGGCGGCCAGGTTGGCCGCATCGACAACGCTATGCGGCCCCGGATGCGGCGTCTTCTCCGAAAATCTGTGATTTTCTTCGAAAAGATAGATTACAATCATCGCCCGCAGTTCGCCTTTCAGACCGCGTCCGTGATCATCGGATTTGACAACTTCGGATTGCCGTTCAGCGCGCCGCCGAGTTGCACCAATGCAGTTCGAGCCGTGGCGTGAGGCCGCACTGCGGCGGCGTTAGATACCGGACTCATGACGGCCTTTTCGATTACGGTGACCTGCCGCGGTGGCTCCCCCACCGTGCGCTCGGATATTTACAGCTGCATTTTGATGACGGCTCCGAGCGTAGGGCTTCGGAAGTCTGCCGCGATTATCTAGCGCTACTGCAACGCATGGTGGCCGACTTCGAAGTGGCCAACCCGTAGTCGATTACCCCTTGAGCGCCGCCAATGCTCTACACTGTGATGAGGTGAATTCTTCATAAGGGT
>JAFASL010000918.1 GCA_019244535.1 Alphaproteobacteria bacterium | reverse complement strand
GGCCGCGGATGCGTGATCCAGTTTTCACCGCCGTCGAGGCTGCTGTAGACCTCGCCGCCATTTGTCGCGCAAGACATGTGCGTCGGGTTGCGCTCGTCGAAGGCGAGCGCAAACATCGTGTGCTGCGGCTTCAGCCCCATATCGACGCGGGTCCAGCTGTCGCCGCCGTCGGAGCTCTTCAGCAATACGCCAAAATCGCTCTGGAAGCCGGCTCCCGCCGCGACCCAGAGCTTGCGCGGGCTGCCCGGGACCTCGCGGATGTCGCGGCAATAGATCTGCCCCTTGGGGTTGAGCGGGTCGAGCGGCACGGTCCGCCAATGGTCGCCGCCATCGGTGCTGTGAAACATGCCGGCCCGGCCGATCGCATACACCGAGTGAGGCCGCCAGCGGCTCGCCAATACGCCGTGCATATCGACCGTGTCGTCATTGACGTATTGGCCGTGGCTCAGATTTTCCCAATGCTCGCCGCCGTCGGTCGAGCGCAACGTGCCGCCGACCTCAATCGCCGCGTAGATGAGGTCGGGCTCGGCGGCGCTCGCATCCATCATCAGCACCCGCTTTGCCGGGTTGGCGCCCGGGGCTGTCGTGATCTCCGGAAAGCGCACGCTGACCGGCAAACGCGCCCAATGTTCGCCGGCATCGTCGCTGCGGTGGATCTCGCAATTCTCGTAGCCGACGAGGATCACATCGGGGTCGTGCGGGTGAAACAGCACCGACCACACCGGGAGGCCGTGGTCCGGCAGATCGACCTTTTCCCAATGGTCGCCGTGGTCGGCGCTGCGGTAGGGGCCCGACTGCGTGCCGGCATAGACGATCTCGGGCTTTAGCGGATGCACCGCCAATGCCCGCACCGCCGGCGCCTCTGGCAAGCCGCGCTGCAGAACCTCCCATTCATTACCGCCGTCGGCGAGCCGGCAAAGACCGGAGTGGACCGGCCGTCCCGGCCCGGTTTCGCCCGCCAGACCAAGATAAAGATAAGACCCTCGGTCGCTCAGTGCCTCGGATGCCATAGAATCGCCCTCCCAATACGCGAGCAAGGATAGGCTAGTCGGCGGCCCCGCTACAAGCAATCGCGCCGAACCTGCCCGCTGCTCAAGGCGCTATCCACCAAAGTACCTCGGTGACTCCACTACTGGCGGGCCGACGACGCCAGCTTGACGAGCCGAAGGGGATCGGCAACACCATGAAAAAGCAGGAGATGTGGTAAGATTGTTGTTTGTTATGGTACCGCTGGCCTCTAAGGTGCAGGAAAGTGCCATTAGTATGCCATTACAAAAGCTTAGACCGGAGGATCCAAAGGGGTGAAGCTGGTTGCCGCTACGCTCTTCTGCGCGCTGCTCGCGCTCTGCCCCGCCAAGGCGCAAGAGCAAGCGAAATGCGCAGCCTCACCGCATCTGTTGTGGGGCGACGGCGAGCACGACGACACCGCGGCGCTCAATGCCTGGTTTCGCGGCGAGACTGTGATCTGGGCGCAGACCCACGAACCGGCCGGCGCGGAAATTGCCGACCGCACGTTTCTGTTGAGCTCCACAGTTTACGTTTCCGGCGGCACTGAGCGGCGGCTCGAGCGGTTTCAGATGATCTGGCCTTGGCGCAATGAGGTGGTCTCGGGCGGCATAATCGCTACCGGCAACAATCCCGACGAGGAGCCCCGCACCGAAGGCATCACAATGGTCGGTGCCGACCCCGACGAAGGGGTCCCTTACAAGGCGCCGGATCCCGAACCCCTCGACCACGGGGTTCCGCGGCACTGTCTGACATCGTAGCCTCGCGGCACTCCGATCAGGAGGGGTGGCGGAACCGGGTGACCAGGCCGGCCGAGCCTTTCACATGGTCCTTGAGCGCAGCGGCCAATTCCTCACGCGTCATACCCGGCTGCAGCGCCTTCGGGTCGAGGTCGGTCGCGACCAATGTGAAGGTGTAATGGTGCCAGTCGGTGTTCGGCGGCGTGCCGGGCCCGAAATAAGTTCCCGTTCCCATCAGGTTCTTGCCGCCCACGAACTTGTCGGAAGGCTTGCTGAGCTCCCCCTCGGCGAAGCCCTTTACATCGGCTGGGATCCCATAGACCACCATATGCGACACGCCCGCCGGGGCGCGGCCTTCCGGATCGAACAGCAGGAGGGCAAAGCTCTTGGTGCCCTCCGGCGGGTTCGACCAGGCGAGCGGCGGCGAGACGTTCTCGCCGACGCAATTCGGGGTTCTTTGCTTGTCATTGCACGCATTTTTCGTGGCTAGGGTGCCGTTGTCCTGAACCGCCGGCGAGGTCAGCGTCAACACGTCCGCGGCTCGTACCGCCGGTGCGGCGAGGAGCGAGAATAGGACGAAGACCCCTGACGTCGTTAGGGCCGCAATAGGGCATTTCATGACGTTTCTCCCGATTGGTGCGCCAAGCCACACAGCCTTAGACACAGTCGTCTCGCCGCACAAGCGGCTTGCCAGCGGGTAAGTTACGGGCGGAGCGAGCGCCGTTTGCCCCACATTGCAACCGATGAGTGTTTACCGAAACCACTTCGCTACATTTTGACAACGGATATTTGAACTTTCTTGGCTGCTTTCGCTGTTCTTTGCAGCAAATTTACAGCCAAAGCGGCAAAACACGGTTCCATCAAGCACGATAGCGCAATATCGCACCACACCAGCTCAACTCTAAAAGACATCTATCTCCATCTTTGTTCCAGCCAACAGCTCCGCTTATTTATAATACCGCAATATACGTAAATACGCAATATCAAATTCGGATTAGCGAGTCGGTCGTCGTGGACGCGGTTCTGAGCTGTTCGGGCGGCGATGGGAATATCCCGCTACGCGATTTGTGCGGTATAATGTGCTCAACGATAGCCTCCGGAGCTGGGTAGGCGCCGCAACCATGGCCTCGACCCGCCGTCTCGCCGCGATCCTCGCCGCCGATGTGGCGGGTTACTCGCGCCTGATGGGAGCGGACGAGGAAGGCACGCACGAGCGCCTGAAGGCCCATCGACGCGAGCTCATTGACCCGCAGATCCGCGAGCACTCGGGGCGCATCGTTAAGACGACGGGCGACGGGGTGCTGGTCGAATTCCCGAGCGTGGTCGACGCCGTTCGATGTGCCGCCGAGGTGCAGCGGGCGATGATCGATCGCGAAGCCGGAGTGCCCGAGGACCGCCGGATCAGGTACCGCATCGGCATCAATCTCGGCGACGTCATCGTCGAGGACAACGACATCTTCGGCGATGGCGTCAATGTCGCCGCGCGCCTGGAAGCGGTCGCAGAACCGGGCGGTATCTGCATCTCACGGGTGGTGCGCGACCAGATCCGCGACAAGCTGGCCTACGCGTTCGAGGATCTGGGCGAGCAGAGCGTCAAGAACATTGCTCGGCCGGTGCGGGTCTATACGTTGCGCTCCGCAGCCGTTGCCGCTCTGCCAACGCCGACCCTGTTGGCCGCTCTGCCGATCGCCCAGCCTGCCGTCGCGCCTCGCCTCTCGATCGTAGTGCTGCCCTTTACCCATCGGCAATGATCCCGGGCAGCAGTATTTCGCGGACGGGATCACTGAAGATCTAACGGCGGAACTGTCGCGGCTCGCGGATACGTCCGTCATCTCATGCAATACGGCGTTCACCTATCAAGGAAAGCGGGTCGACACGAAACGGATCGGCAGTGAGCTGGGTGTGCGCTATGTCCTGGAAGGGAGTGTCCGCCGTTCGGGTAACCAGGTCCGCGTTAATGTCCAGCTGATAGATGCTGAGACCGATGTGCAACTGTGGGCCGAACGCTTCCACGGCGGCACAAGCGATTTCTTCGGCTCTACAAGACGAGATTACGGGCCGGATTGCAGTGGCGCTCAATCTCGAGCTCGTCGCCATGGAAGCCGCCCGTCCGACCGACCGCCCGGATGCGTTGGACTTCATTCTCCGGGGGCGAGCGGCATTATTGAAGCCCGTGACGCGTGACACGCGTGCGGAGGCAGTTGCTCTGTTTGAGCATGCGTTGGCGCTCAACCCACGGTCCATGGAGGCCCAGGTATTGTTGGCAGCCGCCCTCGCGGGCCGAGTGATCCGCGGTATGACCGTCTCTGCGGCTGCTGATATTCAACGCGCGACAGAGCTGAGCGAGCAAGCCTTAGCGGCAGCACCCCGCAGCCCGCACGCGCACGGCGTCAAAGCTCAGGTGCTACGTGCCCAGCACCGATATGCGGAGGCCATCCCAGAATATGAGGCGCTGCTTAATTACTATTGCAACTCGGTGCACTCATTGCTCGGTCTAGCGCAGTGCAAGCTCTATACCGGGTCGATCGAGGAGACGATCCCGCTCGTAGAGCAAGCGATTCGGCTCAGCCCCCGCGATCCGCGAATCGAGGTTTTCTATTGGCTGATTGGGTTTGTGCATCTGCTGCAATCGCAGGCCGATGACGCGATCCTATGGTTCGAGAAGGCAAAGCGCGCCTCTCCAGCGTGGACGGGTGTTCGAATTTCACTGGCCTCGGCGTATGCCCTCAAAGGCGACGGCGAGCATGCCGCGGCCGAACTCGCCAATGCCCGCAGACTGGCAGGCGAAGGTATCCGGTTGAGCATCGCCCGACAGCGGGCTCGCGCATCTTTCGGGGTCGCGAAGATCCGCGCTTTGATCGAGGCCACCTACTTCGCCGGCCTTCGGCTGGCAGGGATGCCGGAAGAATAACCGCGCCCCGCCCTGCCGCGATCTATCCAGACCGCCAGCGAGGGGGTGCTGACCGAATTCCCAAGCGTCGTTCTACATTGTCCGGTGCGGGCGCGAAGCCGAGGCGCTGCAGCCGGCTATAATCGACCGCGAAGCCAGCTGCAACACCGGGTGGGACGACGCTCGCGAAGCGGGGTCTTGACGCATGCGCGTCGGCCCCAGGGGATCCTCGGTGCCGCCTATTCGGCGGCCGCAGGCACTCGAAACGCAGGGACCTCGGCACGTTCGGTCGACTGCATCGGCTGCGGCCACCAGCGGTCTTCCCATTCGGAGAACAGGCCGCGGAGTTTTGGCAATACCCGCTCGGCGAAGAGCTTGGTGTTGTAGGCGGCGAGGTCCTTGCCCATGCTGCCGAACTGCATCAACAGCATCAGGTGGCCGACATTGAGATCGGTCGCCAGTTCGGTCAATTGCTCGACGACCTCCTCGGGCGAGCCAATGATCACATAGCCGCGCTCGACGATGTCCTCCATCCGCGTCGTCGCACGCGCCTCCTGCCGCGCTTGCAGGCTCGCGGCGCGGCCGATCTGGCCGATGATGCCGGCGCGCTGCGTCGCCTCGGTAATGTAGCCGGGCGGCATCGCCCACCGCGGGTCGACGCGCAGACAGCGGCCGTAGAAATATTCGGCCGGCTCGCGGTAGAGGCGCATTGCTTCCTCGCGGCTCTCGGCGACGCCGACCGATTGCAGAAACCCGGCGCGGTACGGGTTGCGCTCCTTGCCGAGCCGGTCCATCTCCTCCCAGAAGCCGTGCATCGTCGCGCGGCCGTCTTTGAAGCCGAAATAGGACAGATACGCGTAGACGTAGTCCATCTGTGCGCACCACTGCCAGGTTTCGACCGAGCCGCCGCCCGGGATCCACACCGGCGGATGCGGTTTCTGCACCGGGCGCGGCCAGATGTTCACATAGCGCTGCTGGTTGTAGCGGCCGTTGAACGCAAAGGTGTCCTGCTCGGTCCAAGCGCGCATGACGAGGTCATGTGCCTCGTAATAGCGCTCGCGCAATTGGCTCGGATTCTGGCCATACGCAAAACAAGTGTCCATCGGCGTCCCGACCGGAAAGCCGGCGATGAGCCGCCCGCCCGAGATGCAGTCGATCATCGCGAATTCCTCGGCGACCCGGGTCGGCGGGTTGTAGAGCGCCAAGGAATTGCCCATAACGCACAGCGCCGTGTCGCTCGTGCGGCGGGAGAGCGACGAGGCGATCAGATTGGGCGACGGCATCAGCCCATAGCCGTTGGAATGGTGCTCGTTAACGCAGACCGCGTCGAACCCGCATTCGGCGGCAAATTCGAGCTCGTCCATGAAGTCGTTGTACATGAGATGCGCGCGCCGCGGGTCGAACAGCGAGGAGTGGATGTCGACCCACACGGAGGGATGCTTCTCGCGGAAATCCTCCGGCAATTCGGTGTAGGGCATCAGGTGAAACCACATCAGCTTCATCGCCGCACGTCCTCAAAAATCTGGGATTGACCATACCGCATGGCGCAGAGCGTCCCAAGAGCG
>JAFASL010000716.1 GCA_019244535.1 Alphaproteobacteria bacterium | reverse complement strand
CGAGAAGTATCTCGGCTCCGGCATGATTCGCGGCATCGGGCCAGTCTACGCGAAGAAGCTCGTGCGCGCCTTCGGCGAAACCGTGTTCGACATCGTTGAGCAGGAGCCCAATCGGCTGCGTGAGGTTACGGGGATCGGCCCGAAACGCGCCGAGCGGATCATTGCGGGCTGGGGCGAGCAGAAAGTCATTCGCGGAATCATGCTGTTCTTGCACAGCAACGGCGTCGGGACATCCCGGGCGGTGCGCATCTACAAGACCTATGGCGCCGATGCGATCCGGCTGATCTCGGAAAACCCGTACCGCCTGGCCCGCGACATCCGCGGCATCGGCTTCCGCACGGCCGACCAGATCGCCGCCAGGCTCGGCATTGAGAAGACCGCGCTGATTCGCGTGCGCGCTGGGATCTCCTTCGCGCTTGCTGAGGCGATGGACGACGGACATTGCGGTCTCCCTACCGAGGAACTGCTTTCGCTGACGCAGCTGCTGCTGGAAGTTCCAGCGGCGCTGATCGCAACGGCACTCGACCTTGAATTGCAGGACGGCACGGTGATCGCCGACGATCTCGATGGCCGGCGCTGCGTCTTTCTTGCCGGTCTATATCGCGCCGAACGGGAAATTGCCGAAAAGCTGCAGGCGTTGGCAGGTGGGAAGCCGCCGTGGCCGTCGATAGATGCCGACAAAGCGATCCCGTGGGTCGAGAAGCGGACGAAGCTGGCGCTCGCCGCAAGCCAGATAGAGGCCGTCCGGGTTGCACTCATGTCGAAAGTGCTGGTGATCACCGGCGGCCCCGGTGTGGGCAAGACCACGCTGGTCAACTCGCTACTGAAGATCCTGCTCGCCAAGGCCGTCCCGATCGGCCTCTGCGCCCCGACCGGTCGCGCCGCCAAACGCCTGTCCGATAGCACTGGCCTCCAAGCCAAGACGATCCACCGCCTACTCGAGACCGACCCGAGGACTGGGGCCTTCCGACGCACCGAGGAGGCGCCACTCGACTGTGATCTGCTCGTCGTCGACGAGACGTCGATGGTCGACGTCTCGCTAATGCGGGCATTGTTGCGCGCCTTGCCGAACCGAGCCGCGCTGCTGCTCGTCGGTGATGTCGATCAACTGCCGTCGGTCGGGCCAGGGCAGATATTAGCTGACTTCATTGCATCGGGTTCGGTGCCGGTCGTGCGCTTGACCGAGGTCTTCCGGCAAGCCGCCGAGAGCCAGATCATCGTCAATGCGCATCGGATCAACCAGGGCCTGATGCCCGATCTCATCAAAATCGAAACTAGCGACTTCTTCTTCGTCGACGCTGCGGACGCGGAAGAGGGTGTTCAAAAGCTGCTGGCGATCGTGCAGGAACGGATCCCCAACCGTTTCCGGCTGGATCCGATACGCGATATCCAGGTGCTCTGCCCGATGAACCGCGGCGGGCTCGGCGCTCGCTCCCTCAATATCGAGCTGCAGAACGCACTGAACCCGCCCGGCGAAATCCGCATCGACCGCTTCGGTTGGACGTTCTGCCCGGGCGACAAAATCATGCAAGTCGAGAACGATTACGACAAGGACGTCTATAACGGCGATCTCGGCGTCGTGTCGCGCATCGACATGGAGGAAGGCGAGCTCCACGCCAATTTCGACGGCCGCGAAGTAACCTACGGCTTTGGCGAACTGGATGAGCTCGTGCTCGCCTACGCGACGACCATCCACAAGAGCCAAGGCTCGGAGTACCCGGCTATCGTCATTCCGTTAACAATACAGCACTATCCGATGCTTCAGCGGAACCTGGTCTATACCGGGGTGACGCGCGGCAAGCGCCTGGTAGTGCTCGTCGGGCAACGGAAAGCGCTGGCAATCGCCGTCAAGGGAGCGCAGACGAGACGGCGGTGGTCGAAGCTGCGGGAGTGGCTCGCACTTGAATAACAAGCCGGATGGGCTTGCGGCGCTGCCGACGGATGATGCAACCCAGATCCTCTCCGTGCCGGTACAGCAGCGCCGCTGCGGGCGCGAGATCAGAATGCTGGAGCGGTACACCACGCTCGTTAATGAGACGTGCCGGTCCCCGGCGGCTGGTGCCGATAGAGTTTATGCAGCGCTCGAAAGTTTGTCGCCGCTTAGCTGGGGAGAGTCTGAAGTAGGATCGCTGACATGTCGTCCAACATCGAGCCGGATGGCGCGCAAGATGACATTATTTATCCCTCCGCTCTGCCGTTCTTATCGGCGCATTTGGCCTGCATTGCAGCGATCTGGTCGGGTGTTACGTTGCAAGCCGCTGCACTGTGCGTCGTCCTCTATTGGCTGCGCATCTTCGCGATCGGCGCCGGTTACCACCGGTACTTCTCGCACCGCACCTACTCGACCAGTCGGGCATTTCAATTCGCCCTCGCCTTCCTTTCCCAGACGAGCGCGCAAAAAAGCGTTCTATGGTGGGCCGCCAAGCATCGCCAGCATCACTTTTACTCCGATACGTTGCAAGATGTTCATTCGCCGCGACATCACGGCTTCATTTACAGCCATCTGGGATGGATTTTCGCGCGCCAGCACGGCACCACCGATTTCGCGAAAGTCGCGGATCTGACGCGCTATCCCGAGTTAATCTGGCTGCACAGGCTGGAGCAGTTGCCGGCCGTCGCGCTCGCCCTTGCGTGCCTCCTCCTCGCCGGGTGGGACGGCCTTGTCGTCGGATTCTTCTGGAGCACGGTGCTCGTCTACCACGCGACCTTTTCGATTAATTCGTTTGCCCATGTTTATGGAAGGCGGCAGTACGTGACGGGCGACGATT
>JAFASL010000700.1 GCA_019244535.1 Alphaproteobacteria bacterium | reverse complement strand
TGAGAGCGCCGATGGAATCCTCGATCGGTATCCGTTGGTCTACTGCGTGCAGTTGGTAAAGCTCGATACAGTCGACCTTCAGCCTTTTCAGGCTTTCTGTACAGGCACGGCGCAAACGCTCTGGTCGACAGTCGGTAACCCAGCGGTTGGCCCCGGGGCGCACAAGGCCGCCCTTGGTGGCCACCACCAAGCCCGCGGGATACGGATGAAGTGCCTCGGCGATCAGAGTTTCGCTGATACCCGGACCGTAAGAGTCGGCAGTGTCGATAAAGGCGACGCCCTTTTCCACTGCCCGCCGCAGCAGCGCGATCGCGGCGGCGTCATCCCTCGGAGGACCCCAGACCCCCGGACCGGTAATGCGCATTGCGCCAAAACCAATCTGTCCAATGGGCAACTGGGCGAGGTTTGCTTGAGACGGCATGTTCCACCTGCTCTTCCGAATTGCGCTATGGGCGTTGCCACCCGCAGTCATATGGCAGAGATACGGCCCCCCACCTACTGGTTCCGCGAAAACGCGACACTGCGGAGTGTAAGGCTTTCAGGGTCCTCACATACGCAAGGAAAATTTTGGAGACGAATGGCTGAGGAGTGCGAGTGTGACGGTGCCCCACGTTCTTGAATTAGCCCTACGCGACGCCGTGGGACAGCCAACCGACGGGAAGCGCAGATCTTGATCACGATCCTATATTGTCCTACAAGTTATCACCATTTAGCCGTTGCATGCATGCCGTCGTGAGCCGGCGCCAATGTGATTCCGACGCCTGCCGCCCTCGATCACAGAAAAACGCTCTGCTTGGTTGAATCAGGTTCCTCCACCACCGTGGGTGTGATTAGGATTGACAGGGATCCGGACGCGTGGAGTAGTGAGACCTCGTTGATGCCTCGGATGCGCTTCCATGATGAGCGCTGAGGTTGAATTCCGCCAGAGGCGAGATTCTCACCGGAGGAGTCCGACATGCCGCTCGATGTCGCCATAGCCGCTAAAACTCTCACCTCGACGCTCCATTACTTAAAACGCGGCACCGAAAAGCCAGCCGCCTATCGCATCGAGCCGCCGCCCGGTCTGCAGCGGTGGAATGGCATCGACGATCCGCACGAGGTCACGATTGAGGACGCGCGCGGTCGTGAAGCGGAGTTCACGCTCGACCGTAACGGCTTCGCTCTGGTCAAGGCTCCGACTGCGGTCGCCGATTTCTACGATCCCGAGGAAATCAAGCGCGCCTACTATCCGGAGATCGAGCGGCTACTACGAGACAAGCTGGGCGCCAGCCGCGTCTTCGTCTTCGACCACAATGTGCGCAACGCAACACGCGAGGGCTTGGCGGTGCCCTCGCGCCAGGTACACAACGACCACACGGTGAACTCGGCGCCGCGCCGGGTGCGCGACCATATGGGCGCCAACGCAGAAGAGCTTTTGAAGCATCGGTTCGGCATCATCAATGTGTGGCGCCCGATCCGCGGGCCCGTGCAGGATTCACCGCTGGCGCTGTGCGACGCGCGCAGTTTCACGGATGACGATTTGATCGCCAGCGACCTTGTATACGCCCATGTCCGTGGCGAAACCTCACGGGTGGCATATAACCCGGCTCACCGCTGGTTTTATTTCTCGGACATGCAGCCGGACGAGGTGCTGTTCATCCGGGTACATGACAGCGCCAATGACGGCCGCGCCCGGCTGTCGTTCCACACCTCTTTCGATAACCCGCTGACCCCCGGCGCGCCGCCACGGGAAAGCATCGAGGTGCGCACGCTGGTGTTCTTTCCGCCGGCCGCTTGATCCGGATCTGGTGACGGCCCGCCTTGCTCCGAATGCATTGTGGGGCAAGGCGGGTCGCTGTGGACCAGCCCCGCCTCATCACCCCGCAAATGGGGCAATCAGTCCTCGCGCATCCGGTAGCGTCTCCAATCGCCCGATTGCTGCCAATACCCCCTCCACGCTCGCTTCCGGCAGTGGCTGCACCGCATTACGTGCGCAATCGCGGAACTTTGTCTCGATCTGAGCATTGGTCAGCGGCTTCTCTGGTGAACCAGTCGGATTGCTAGCCTCGACGCTAACTGACCGCCCATCGGTCGTCCGAACCGTAATGCTGAGCGACCCTTGCGGCCGGTCATCCCGCGCGACACCGTCGATCCGATCCGACAGCGCCATAACCGAGCCATCTCCCAGACCATCGAGCTCCGCTATCCCCACCCTGCCGTGCACCAAAGCGGTGGCGACCAGAAAGGGCTGGGCGAACTGCGCCTCGACCACCTGGGAAGGGCGGCGCTTTGCCGGCCCGCGGCCGAATTGGTCACTATGTCCGACAGGGTCCGCCTCGATCGTGACTGACTCGATCTCGTCG
>JAFASL010000664.1 GCA_019244535.1 Alphaproteobacteria bacterium | reverse complement strand
CGTCGACTGGAATTCGCTGCTGACCCGCCGCGCGGACCATTACGAGAGCGGCGCATTTCATGCCTGGCGAGCAGACCGCCCTCGCCCTACTGTTCTTGCCAAAGCTACCGCCTCGCTTGTCTCGAACGGGGAGTTCGATCACCCGGTGCTCGATGGCCCCGGCTGGTGGCGCCGCGACATGCGTTTCTATTCCAAGCCCGACCGCTCATTCCAGAAGGAGAGCAAGTTGGCCCGCCACCTGGTCGTGACCGGGGCTACCGGCACACTCGGACGCGCTGTCAGCCGGATCTGCGATCTGCGCGGATTGGCGCATAAACTAACTACCAGGGCGGAGCTCGACATCGCCGAGCCGAGGTCGATCTCAGCGGCCCTGGATCGCTACCGGCCCTGGGCAATCGTCAATACCGCCGGTTATGTGCGGGTTGCCGATGCCGAACGGGAGCCGGAGCGTTGCTACCGCGAAAACGCCGAGGGCGCGGCAGAGCTGGCGCGAGCCTGTTCCCGGCTCGGCATCCCGCTTCTCACTTTTTCGTCGGATCTGGTCTTTGACGGCCGCCTCGGGCGTCCCTATGTCGAAAGCGACGCACCTTGTCCGAGCTGCGTCTATGGCGCGAGCAAGGCGGCGGCGGAGCGACGCGTGCTGGACGAGCATTCCGACGCGCTGATTACCCGCACCAGCGCTTTTTTCGGGCCATGGGACAAGTACAATTTCGTGTACCATACGCTCTGCGCTCTGGCATCGGGCCGCGAGGTCAGCGCCAGTGCAACCTGTGTGGTCTCGCCGACCTATGTCCCCGACCTCGTCACTGCGGCCTTCGATCTGTTGATTGATGGCGAGACGGGAATTTGGCACCTCGTCAACCAAGGCGCAGTTTCCTGGAGCGAGCTCGCGCGGCTCGCCGCAATTCAGGGCGGGTTCGATCCGGACGGCGTGCGCCCGGAGGCCGCGGACGCAACCCCGACCAGTACAGCATTGGCGAGCGAACGCGGCGAGATGCTGCCGCCCCTCGGCTCGGCGCTCGAGCGGTTCTTCAGGGAGAGTGAGGTGGTGTGGATGACCGGGAACGGTCGACCATCTCATTGATTACCGCCCCATGGTCACGCGCTGCTGCCGAACCTTCTGCCATCGCCAGTGCGAGCAGACTGTCGAGCAGGACCGTCGCTGTCGGGTCGGCACCGGGCGGATCCCGGAATAGCCGAAAGGTCGAAACGACGAACCGTCCCTTGCCGTAGCCGCGCTCGACGACACAGGCTGCCGGCTTATGGATCCAGCCGACTACCAGACCGGCATGTACCCTGGCCTGGAAATCGAGCAGATTGCAGCCGGATATCACATAGCGGGGCAGCACTCGATCGGAGGTTTCGTCCAACAACGGACCGCCCGGTATTCGCGAAAATGCGCAAGGGCGGTGCAGCCAGCCGAAGCTCGATGCCCAATCGCCGCTCCAGACCGTACCGGCGCGTCGGCGCACTTTGACCCGCTGCCAATGTGGAAACAAGGGGTTGAGGTCGAATTCGCCAGCCGGGAACATCAGAAGCCGGCCGCCTTGGCGCACGTGTGCCGCCACTTCCGGGTCGAGGCGTGTAGTGACCCACAGCTTGGCTGCTTCCGGAACCTCGGCGAGACAATATCCTAGGGCTTCCAACCGCTTCCGCAGCCGGTCGTCCAGCGACCAGAGAGCGCCGATATCGACCGATCGAGGTTCTCGGGGATGCACCGCGATCTCCAGGTAGTTGCTGGCGAGCACCGAGCCGTTGGCGTACTTCAGGACGAGCTCGATGCGCCGCATGCCCGCCCGCCCGACATCCGGCACCGGAACCGCGATGTTCCCGAGAGCTTCAACCGTTTGGGGGACCAGATCAGGCACGCTGAGAACGTGGGTTCCCGCGAGACTGACTTCGAGATGAGCGCCGCGCAGCGCCGGACCTCCGCCGTGAGCGACGAAAAGCTCGATTTCTGCGCGTTCTCCTCCCCAATAGGACAGGCGCGTCCAGCGCGGCACGATCACAATATCGGCATTGATTGTGCGAAACACTTCGTGAAAAACACGCCGATTCCGGCGCATATCGAGCAGCCCATTGCATTCCCAATGCGCGTCGGTCAGCTCGGTGACGACGTACCCGGCGATCGCCGCCATCTGGCGCATTGACTCGATCT
>JAFASL010000610.1 GCA_019244535.1 Alphaproteobacteria bacterium | reverse complement strand
GAAACTAAGGTCGTTGTGGTGGTATTTGCGGTGGATCGGGTCTAACGACATGTACCGCAACGTGTCATGCATCCACCCCATGTTCCATTTGTAGCCAAAGCCGAGCCCACCGACATAGGTGGGGCGCGACACCATCGGCCAGGCGGTGGACTCCTCGGCGACGGAAGTCGCCCCCGGCTCCCCGAACGCCAGCTCGTTCATTCGGCGCAAAAATGCGATAGCTTCGAGGTTCTCGCGCCCGCCAAAGGCATTAGGGATCCATTGCCCCTCCCTGCGGCTATAGTCGAGGTACAACATCGAGGCGACCGCATCCACCCGGATGCCGTCGATATGAAACTCGCGCAGCCAGTAGAGCGCGCTCGACAGCAGGAAATTTGCAACCTCGCGGCGGCCGTAATTGTAGATCAGCGTGTTCCAGTCGGGGTGGTAGCCCTGCCGCGGGTCGGCATGCTCGTAGAGCGCCGTGCCGTCGAACCGCCCTAGCCCGTGTGGGTCCGTCGGGAAATGTCCGGGGACCCAATCCAAAAGCAACCCCAGGCCGGCGCGATGGCAGGCGTCGACAAAGGCGCGGAAATCGTCCGGCGTCCCATAACGGGCAGTCGGGGCGAACAGCGAGATCGGCTGGTACCCCCAAGAGCCGTCGAACGGATATTCGGTAACCGGCATCAATTCCAGATGTGTGAACCCCATCTCGGCGGCATAGGAGACGAGCTGGTCGGCAAGCTCGCGATAGGTCAGATACCGCCCGTTCTCCGCTAGGTTGCGGCGCCACGAGCCCAGATGGACTTCGTAGATCGAGATCGGCGCCTGGCGGTCGTTGCGTTCCCAGCGCTCCGCCATCCAACGCCCGTCCTGCCACACATACCGCGACGGCTCGGCGATGATCGACGCCGTCTTCGGCGGCCGTTCGGCCCGCTCGGCTTGCGGGTCTGCCTTCAGTGGCAGGAGCTGACCCTCGGCACCGAGGATTTCGTATTTATAGAGGTGACCGGGGCGCAGGCCGGGAACAAACAATTCCCAGAACCCGCCGACATTGCGCATCGGCATGCGCCGGCCGTCCCAGCTGTTAAAATCCCCGACAACGCTGACCCGCTGGGCATTCGGCGCCCACACCGCAAAGACGACACCTTCGATGCCTTCATGGATCGTCGGGTGGGCTCCGAGCTTGCGGTAGCTCGCAAGATGGTTGCCCTCGGCGAGCAAATGAATGTCGAGCTCGCCGAGCACCGGGGGAAAGGAATAGAGGTCGTAAAACTCGCGTTGGGCGGCGCCGCTCGACGCCCGCAGCCGGTAGCGGAACGGTTCCTTCCGGTCGGGAATGGTCGCGACAAAGAAACCGTCGCGGTGGACCTGGACAGCCTCGCCGGCTATTTTGCCGGTCGCGGATTCGACGACTGCCACTTCCTGCACGCCCGGGAGCATCGCACGGACGGACAAACCGCCGGGCGTCTTGTGCATGCCGAGAAACGAGAACGGGTCGCTGTGGCGGGCCTCGACCACTGCCGCGACTTGCGGATCAGGTCGCCGCAGCACGTTCGGTCCCCTCCATCTTTGCCAATGCGGCAAGCACGCCTCTGAGCGGAATGTCAACCCAGCCGGGCCGGTTGGCCAGCTCGTAGGAGACCTCGTACACCGCCTTTTCGAGGGTGAAGAAGGTCAGCATCTTGCGTGCCTGGCTCTTGCTCGCAGGGTAGGCTGCGCAACCGCGCATTTCCTTGCGATAAGCGGCGCGAAAACCGTCGACCGCGCGGTTCCGCCAGGCTTCAGCCAGTCGCGCCATGGCCGGCTCTGCGGCAGGGCGCGCTTCGGCGAGCTGCCGCACCGCCGTGAAGCTCGCATAATCGAATGAGCGGATCATGCCGGCGACATCGCGCAGCGGCGGGCTCTTGCGTCGCCGCTGGATCAACGGCCGCGCCGGCTCGCCCTCGAAATCGATGATAAAGAAATCATTCTTTACGGCAAGAACCTGACCGAGGTGAAGATCGCCGTGATAGCGGGTCTTCTGGGCGTCCACTCTGTCGGGGATCAGGGTGCGGATCTGGCGAAAAAGGATATCGCGATCGGCGCTCAGCCGCTCGACAAGCTGCTGCGCCAGGCCGGGTAATCTCGAGCGCTCTCGCTCCAATTTGCTGAGCATATCGGCGGCGGCGTCTTCAAGCTCGCGCCGCCACTGGGTGACGTCCTCGCCGGTTATCGGCTCGGGCGCGAAATCGGGATCGTCGCAGCCGCGCTCCGCCAATGCGCGATGCATTTCAGCAGAGCGGATTCCGAGCTGGCGTGCCAGCGAAAGAAAAAACATGTCGGGATCGGGGAGGTCCGATGCGTGGGCGCCGGTCGACAACGCATCGTCGAGATACCGGGTGAGGTAGTCCAAGGCTTGCGTCCATCCGTCACCCTGGTTTTGAACAAAGCCGAACAGCACCCCGAGCGCATGGGTTTCGGGCCCATCCGGGCGATCGAGATCCAGCTCGAGGAAGGCCAGCAAAGGCGGAGTGTTTGCAAACTCCGCCCGCTCGACCAGAAAGCGCGAAATCTCGATTTCTGGATGCGGACCAGGCTGCAGCCGCCGGTAAATCTTCAGCATCCCGTAATCGTCCAAAATGACCGAGCTGTTCGACTGTTCCACGCCGGCACGACGCACGACGAGCCGCGGAGGGGGTCCGATCTGATCGAATAATGGCGTCTTGCAACACCGGATCTCGCCACCTCCCTCGAGCCGCACTGTCGCGCCCCGCCGGATCGCCTCCATCAATGCCAGTGACAATCCATCCTGCGATAGCGCGTCGACTAGCGCCCCCTCTCGGCGGAACTGCCGTAATTCCGCGAGTGTTGCCGGAAGCAAAGTCTGGCGCGCCTCGGTATCTGCGGACGACCAGATCGCAGCCAGCGGCAGGAAATAACGCTGCCGCTCGCCGTGTGCCAGTTGCGCCTCAACGACACTGGCCATAAAGCTCTCGACTCCCTGCCCGTCTTCCAGCGATCGCGAAATCTCGCCTCGCGCCAGAACCGAGGCGGCTTTGATCTTCTGGTCCTTAGCCCCGAACCAGCGTTGCCGTGGCAAGAAGGCCGGGACGACATCCCCCTCGAGCTGAGGCAGATTGTGTTGCCGAAACAGATCCGGCCAACCGTGTGGCATAACCAAGGTGAGAAATTCGGGGGGCGCCGTTCGCAGGCTCGCGGCCTCGGCGGCGGTTGGCATCAGCTCGAACCAGAAGAAGCTGTACCCCTGCAGGGTGAGCAGGTAAGGCAATTCGCCGATCGGCGGAAAAGCACTTCGCCCCAACAGCTCGACGGGTTGCCGGCCGCGCCACTCGGATAAATCGAGTTCCACCGCCTGCGGCGTGCGCGACAGATTGGCGACACATAAGACGATCTCATCGCCGTAAGCGCGCACATAGGCGATAACCTTGCGATTAGCGGGGTATAAGAAGCGCAACGTACCGCGGCCAAATGCGCGCCGCGAACGACGCGCGGCGATGAGTCGTTTGATCCAGTTCAGCAGCGACGAAGGCGAGCGGCTCTGCGCCTCGACATTGACCGCCTCGAAGCCGTAAACAGGGTCCATAATCGGCGGCAGATAGAGGCGCGCCGGGTCGGCACGGGAAAACCCGCCATTGCGGTCGAACGACCATTGCATCGGTGTGCGCACGCCGTCTCTGTCGCCGAGGAACACATTGTCGCCCATGCCGATTTCGTCGCCGTAATAGAACACCGGCGTTCCCGGCATCGAGATCAGCAGCGCATTCAACAGCTCGATCTTGCGCCGGTCATTTTCCATCAACGGTGCAAGGCGGCGGCGGATCCCAAGATTGAGCCGTGCCCGCCGATCGGCGGCATAGTAGTTCCACAGGTAATCGCGCTCGCGGTCGGTGACCATCTCGAGCGTCAGCTCGTCGTGATTGCGCAGAAAAACCGCCCACTGGCAGGTGTCCGGGATGTCCGGCGTCTGCCGCATGATGTCCGCGATCGGGTGGCGGTCTTCGGTCGCGACTGCCATGTATATCCGCGGCATCAGCGGGAAATGGAAAGCCATGTGGCATTCGTCGCCGTTGCCGAAATACTGCAGCACATCCTCCGGCCATTGGTTGGCCTCGGCCAGCAGCATGCGGTCGCCGTAACGCTGGTCGAGCTCCCGCCGCAATCGGCGGAGCACCTCATGCGTTTCGGGGAGATTCTCGTTT
Organism: Alphaproteobacteria bacterium; assembly: GCA_019244535.1. GTDB lineage: Bacteria > Pseudomonadota > Alphaproteobacteria > ATCC43930 > CGMCC-115725 > AP-15. The sequence continues at coordinate 4,906 of JAFASL010000610.1, read as the reverse complement.
ATCGTTCCCTCGCGCTCAATCAAATAGGGTACGGCGTCGAGACGCATCCCGTCGACCCCGAGATCGAGCCAGAACCGCATCACGTCGACAACCGCCCCGAACACGCGCGGATTGTCGAAATTCAAATCGGGCTGGTGCGAGTAAAAGCGGTGCCAATAATACGCCTGAGCCACCGGATCCCAGGCCCAGTTGGATTTCTCGGTATCGACAAAGATGATGCGGGTTTCCGGAAACTTTTGATCGGTATCGCTCCAGAGATAGAAATCGCGCAGCCTGGAGCCGCGCTTCGCCAATCGCGCGCGCTGAAACCAGGGGTGCTGGTCCGAGGTGTGATTGACAATCAGCTCGGTAATGACCCGAATATCGCGCCGGTGGGCTTCTTTTATAAAGGCCTTGAAATCCGCCATCCTGCCGTAGGACGGATTAATGTTCTTGTAGTCGGAAATGTCATATCCGTCGTCGCGCAGGGGCGATGGATAAAACGGCAGCAGCCATAATGTAGTGACCCCGAGATCCTGCAGATAATCGAGCTTGTGGCGCAATCCTTCGAAATCGCCGATGCCGTCATCGTCGGCATCGAAAAACGCCTTGACGTGCAATTGATAGATAATTGCGTCCTTGTACCACCTCGAGTCCGAGGTGATCGTGCGAGCGACTGTCCCGCTGTCGGACAGCACGCCGATCGCATCGTCTGGCGGCGTCATGTGGCGTGAACGGATCGCAAAAGAGAGCGTGGCATCAGGATAATCCGCGCGCGCCTGTATTGCCGAAGGCGTGCTCCCACACCGGGTAGGTCCAATGGCATTGAGGAGCGTCTCCCGTGGTGTTCGACTTAATCGTGAATCCGACCCGGCCCGCGAAGATTGAAAACCACTGCCGGATTGCTCGCGGGATCGAGATGAAACCGTTGGTAGCTGCCCCGGCAAGCAACAGCGCGGCCGGTAAATGCCTCGTCGAGGGTATAGGTCGCGTCGGTCGAAATTCCGAACTCGGTAATGGGCAACTCGACGGTATCCTCATGCGGGCTGTGTGGATCCAGGTTGACGACCACAATCACGGTGTTGGCCCGGTCCATTGAAGTCTTGCAGTACGCCAGAATATTCGGGTCGTTGCAGGCTAGAAAGCGCAGATTGACAAATTCCTGCAATGCGGGGTTATGCCGGCGGAAGCGATTGAGAACGGCGATATCGTCTTTGATATTCCCCGGACGGTCCCAATCCCATACCTTATATTCGTACTTCTCGGAATGGAGATATTCTTCGCGCCCGGGGATAGGGGTGTTCTCGCACAGCTCGAAACCGTTATAGATGCCGTAGACCGGCGACAATGTCGCCGCCAGAACCAGACGAATGCGGAATGCCGGCCGACCTCCCTCCTGCAGAAATACTGGGAGAATGTCCGGCGTATTCGTGAAGAAGTTGGGCCGAAAATATTCCCTGGCGGGATACCCGGTCAGCTCGGTCAGATACTCGATCAATTCCGATTTCGAGTTTCGCCAGGTGAAATAGGTATAGGACTGGGTGAAGCCGGATTTGGCTAGCGCCCGCATCATTTTGGGGCGGGTGAAGGCCTCGGACAGAAAAATCGCCTGCGGGCAGCGCGTCTTGACCTCATGGATCAGCCACTCCCAAAACGGCAGCGGTTTGGTGTGGGGATTGTCGACGCGAAAGATGCGCACACCCTCACCGACCCAGAAGAGGATCGTGTCGCGCAACTCGGTCCACAATCCTTCGCGGTCGGGATTATCGAAATCGACATTGACGATGTCTTCGTATTTTTTCGGCGGATTTTCGGCGTATTTGATCGTGCCGTCGGGCCGGAAACGGAACCACTCCCGATGCTCGCGCACCCACGGATGGTCGGGTGCGGCTTGAATTGCAAAATCGAGCGCCACCTCCATCCCGAGCGCCGCGGCGGCGCTGACAAACCGGCGGAAATCGCCAAGTGTGCCGAGTTCTGGGTTAACCGCCTGATGACCGCCTTCCTCCGAACCGATAGCATAAGGGCTACCCGGATCCCCCGGCCCTGCAACGGTGCTGTTGTCTCTGCCCTTGCGATTTACGCGCCCGATCGGATGGATCGGCACGAGGTAGACCACGTCGAAGCCGAGCCGCGCAATCTCGGGGAGACGCGCAATGCAGTCGTCGAACGTAGCGCCTTTGCCGGGCTCGACCCCTTGGCTGCGGGGGAACATCTCGTACCAGGCGGCGAAGCTTGCTTCCCCGCGGTCTACAACCACTTCCAGGTCGCGCCGATAACGCACCGCGTCTCCCCGTATCGAGCAGCGCTCCATCACGTCGCGAATTTCGCTCGAACGGAGGAGTTCCCCGCGATCGGCGCTGTCGCTGCGCTCGAAATCCCGCAGCGCCCGTTCGAGAAACGCAGCATCGCGCCCGCGAGCTTGCGGCAGCGCGGCTTCCACGATCTTGCGTCCCTCGACAAGTTCGAGATCGACGTTCTGGTCGGCCGCTAATTTTTTCTCGATCTCGTCGCGCCAGCTTTCAAAATGATCGGTCCAGGCCTCGATCGTGTAGCGCCAAAGGCCGACGGTATCGAGCCGGAAACGGCCGACCCAGCGGTCGTTGTCATAAAAAACGAGTGGCGCTTCTCGCCACGCCTCCTCCTCGAGCCGGTACTTGACGACGCCGCGCAGCTTGTCGTGCCCGTCGCGGAATACATCGGCCCAGACCTCGAATAAGTCGCCAACAATCCGTTTGACCGGATAACGCCCGCCATCGAGTTCGGGATAGACTTCCTCGATTTGTATCCGGTCCTCGGGATGCCACTGCGAATGCTGCAGGACTGGATGTTCGGATCGGGTCGAAGCTGCCTCCCGGACTTCCACACCCAAGGGCACCACTTCGACGACGAAACCTTCGATTTCGACGCGACCAGTTTCCTGCTCTTGCGTATTGACCAGAGTAAAGGCGCGGTCGTCACCGCTTTCGGTCCGCCGCTCCAGCACCACCACCGGGTCGGCTTGGTTGTTGAGCCGCCGCTGCGGGCCCTCTTCGTTGAGGGCCGGGATCGATCTTTTCAGCGCATTGGTTTCGGCGATGAATTCGGCGAGATCAAAGCGCTTCGGCTCCGGTTCTCGCTCAATATCGGCAACGACATCGAGACGCCGCGACCAGCCATATTCGAAACCCATCGGCATCATCACGCCGGTGGAATAGGCAGCGGCAAAGGCGTAGGCCTGCCGGTAGCGCGGCTCGATCTGGATTTCCGGGATCCCCCCGGCGCGAAGCTCATTGACCAGCCGATCGGTATCGTGGCTCTCGGGAAAGCCGATCGACGGCGCGATTCGGCGAAACTGTTCGTATTGCTCCAGTAACCACGGGCTTTCGAAGTCCCACCACTTAACACTATTGAAGAGATAGTCGAACCCGGCGCTGCCCAGCGCGAGGACGGCTTCTTTCGGCGCCCCCAGGTTTTCGGCGCAGAACACCACGTCGGGATCGGCCTCCTTGGCGTCATTGATCAGACCCCGCCAGACTTCGGCTGGAACCTTGTAGGCCGCGTCGCAGCGGAACCCGGCAAAGCCCAAACCGATGTAATGGCGCACCAGTTGCTGGAAATAGGCGAGGATCTGCCGCTGCTGGGGCGGCCGGTAATCTAGCTCGGCAAGATCCCCCCAAACCGTCTTTTGCGTCGGGTCGGCGGGATTGGTCGCATAGGGCGAGACGACATTGCCGCGGGGGTCACGCGTGAACCAGTCGGGATTGCTGGCGACGAGCTCACTGTCTTTGGAGGTATGGTTGACGACCAGATCCATGATGACGCGCAGCCCCTGGTGGCGCGCGGCCTCGGCAAAGCTGGACAGCAGACTATCGTCATCGCCGGGCTCGTCGCCGCGAAAACGGGGATTGAGCCGGTAATAGTCCTTGACCGCGTAAAGGCTCCCGGAAAAACCCGGATAATGAAACGGGTTCAAGTAGACGGCATTAAACCCCATCGCCGCGATTCGAGGCAGATGCCGCGCCCAGTTGCGGGTCGTGCCGGCCAACGTCGGAAACAGATTGTAAATCCGAAGCCCTTCGCTCATTGCGACAGACCTGCGTTGTTTAGATTGCCCCCGATCCGCACCGTTCCGAATCAGGAATGGAGGCCAGCCGGTCGAAGTTCCACGCGGCGAGTAACCACGCTCTTATCCGCCCGGAATAACCAGAATTCCCGCGCGCTCGGGCAACCCCGACCGAGTAAGAACGATTGTACGCCCCTCCGCATGCCGCACGGCATACAAACCGGCGATCTTTGTCAAAAATTTGTCCAAAGTGGCGGCCGTGAAGATGTGCATCGGAATAATGATCTTCACCGTTATCTGCCCGAGCACCTCGATTATCTCATCTTGATTGAGGGTCCACACACCGTCGATCGGCACCATGACGACGTTGATCGAACCCAGATCGGAGTCAACGTATGATGCAAATGACTGAGATGGGCGATGCACAAATCAGCGGTGTCGAACACGAAAATCGAGTTGCCGTTGTAGCGCGTGCCGCCGAATTCCCGCACGTGGTCGGAACATTATGAATGCGCACATCGCCGTATTCGAGGCGACGCGTCGCAATCCCCCCGGCCGGATCCAGCCTCGTAATATGTATTTGACGCCGGGCTCGACCGAATCGCTGTAATGGGTCGGATGGGCGTTGTTCATCGTGACGATGTCAAGCGTTACCGGGGCCCGGATCGCGTCGTTGTAATCGGTCACGATCCTTACCCCGGCGGCTTTCGATCAGAAAGCTCGCATGCCCGAGAAAGGTGATCGAGACCGCGCCCTCGACAACTGCGTCGGCAAGCTGCAACGGCCCGGGCGCGCCGGCGACAACGCCGATGCATTCCGCCCGCGCACCCGTGATCAGAGTCATGATCAGCATCGCGCATAACGACATCACCCGGACGCCCA
>JAFASL010000586.1 GCA_019244535.1 Alphaproteobacteria bacterium | reverse complement strand
CATTTGACCCCTTGACGCAAAGGAAAGGTCAGCTCCGTCCCGTCCTCATTCCATGACCAATTCGTTGCGAGATCGGGGACGATCGAATCGAGGCTGCTCTGCGGGTTGTGCTGGTCGAACATGACGAGGTTATTAAACACTCCCATCATCGGCCCCTGCGCGAAGACGGTCGCCTCTTCATGGATCGACATGCTCGCGGGACTGTCCGGCGTCGACATCTTGAGGATGCCTCCGCGCTTCTGCGCGAGCGCCGTTCCGCCACTCGTAACGGCAATCAGCAATGCACTTACCGCAGCTGCGGCACGCAGGTTCACGAACATAGTCTCGCCTCTCCCAGGCGGCTACCTGTCGAGCCAGACGTCTTCCATGCGGTAACCGTTGTAGATGCTGTTGACCATCGTCGTCAGACCTTTCACATAAGGCTGCATACAAGTCCCGCCGCGCGGATAAAAAATGATTGGTCGAGCCCCGTCTTCGGCCAGCCGTCTTTCGATCTCCCAGACCAGCTGCTTGCGCTTCTCGCGGTCGGCCTCGGCCGATTGCAGGTCGATCAATTTGTCGACCTCCGGATTGCAATAGCCGGTGTAGTTCCGTACCGCGCCACACACGAAGTTTTCGTAGAATTGCTGGTCCGGGTCGTCGACGCCGCTTTCGGTGCCGTTCATCGCAATCGTGTAGTCCTTGCGGTAGATTTTGGGGAACCAGTTGACGGTCTCGACCGGTTCGAGCACGGCGTCGATGTAGATCTCCTTCAGTTGGTCGATCAGGATCACCGCCGGATCGCGGTAGGCGGGGATGTTGCGCGAGGACACAGTGACGGCGAGCCGATTGTCGGGACCGTAGCCGAGCTTTCCCATGATCTCGCGCGCTTTGGCGCGGTTCTTCGCAATGTCGGGGTCGTAACCCGGCAATGTCGCGAGCATTTCCGGCGGCATCCCCCAAAGCCCTTCGGGCGGCGGCAGCATCGTCGCGCCGATATCGCCTTTGCCTTGCTGCAGGATGTCGATGAAGGCCTTGCGGTCGAGGCTCAGCGCCACTGCACGGCGCAGATCGCCATTGTCGAACGGCGGTTTCTCGCGGTTGAGGATCAGGTTGCGGCTGACATTCGTCGCGGTCAGCACGCAGTTCGCCTGCGGGACCTGGCTCCTGACCTCCTCCAGCAGCGGGATAGTCGTGCCGTAAGGCGAGGAAATGTCGAATTTGCCGGCGATAAATGTCAGGTTTCGCGTCGCAATGTCCTTGATGATGCGCCACTCGATGCCCTCGAGATAGGGCCGCCCCGGCTTCCAGTAATCCGGGTTTCGCGCCGTGCGGACCACCTCGTTCGGCTCGAACTCGACAAATTTGAAGGGGCCGGTGCCGACCGGATGGGTGCGCATCTCGCGGGCCGGCACATGGCAGGGATAGATCGGCGACCACCCCGAAGCCAGCAATGACAGCAGCGCCGGCTGCGGCCGCTTTAGATGAAAGGTGACCTCGTAATCGCCATTGGTGGTCACCCGATCGACATTGAGGTACCAGGTCTTGCGCGGGTTGACGCGCAGCTTTTCATTGCCGGTGCCCATCAGCAGGTCCCAGGTGCATTTGACGTCGGCGGCGGTAAACGGCTTGCCGTCGTGCCATTTTACGCCCTGGCGCAATGGGAAGATCAGTTCCTTGCCGTCCTCGCTCCAGGTCCAGCCCATCGCCAGATCGGGGATGATAGAGTCGGGACTGTTCTGCGCGACGTGCTGGTCGAACATGACCAGATTGTTGAACACGCCCATCATTGGGCGCAATGCGGCACCCGTCGCCTCCTCGAGCAGCGACATGCTGGCCGGGTTGTCAAAGAAGGAAATCTTCAGGACGCCGCCGGATTTTTCGCCGAGCGCCGGCGCCGCGATAAAGACGAACACCAGCCCGATCAGGATCGCTCGTGCGCGCCGAGCGATGGGCACCTGTCTTCCGCGGGGCAGCGTTCGAATATTGTCTTCCATCATGAGCCGCAGCCTTGCTTTATTTCGAGCAAAGCAATCTTGATCCGACGAGCACTTGCCGTCCTGAGATTGCGTCCCCCGTGCGTCAAGCCGGCGGGTCGCAATAACAGACCACGTCAAACCGGCGTGAACATCGGCACTGGCGGGCCGCCCTCACTCGGCTTGAACACGAGCCTGACCGACTGCCCGATGCGGATCTTGTCAAGGTCGCAATCGACGATGTTGGTCATCATCGTCGGGCCTTCGCTCAATGTCACATAAGCTATCGCATAGGGTATCGGCGTGCGCCGCATCACGCTATAGGTATAGATCGTGCCGTTGCCCGACGCTTGCTGCAGTTCGGTCTTGCCGTTGAAGCAAAACGGGCAGACCGCCCGTGGGTAGTAATGCACCTTGCCGCATGCAGTACACTTGCCGATCATTAATTTGCCTTCCGCGGCGGCCTTCCAGAAGGCCTCGGTCTCGGGGTTCGGCTGCGGAGCCTGGATCTTGCGCTCTTGGCCCTGCATCGGCCTCACTCCCGTTCCATGATGACCGTAGCGGCAGCGTGCCGCGTGCCGAGCGACCCGCCAGTGCCGTGCGCCAATGCCAGATCGCAATTTTTTACCTGCACTGCGGGATGCGCTTCACCGCGCAATTGGCGCACCGCCTCGACGACCTTGGTAAGGCCGCCGCGGTTTGCCGGGTGGTTATTGCATAACCCCCCGCCATCGGTGTTGAACGGCAGCTTGCCGGTCCCAGAAATAAGGTTCCCGTCGGAAACGAACCGGCCGCCCTGGCCCTTCTCGCAGAAGCCGAGATCCTCGATTTGCATCAACACCGTGATTGTAAAGCTGTCATAGATCGAGGCGTATTTGATGTCGGCCGGCCTGACCCCAGCCTCGGCAAAGGCCGGCGGCCCCGACCAGACAGCACCCGAGTGGGTCAGATCAAGTTGCCCGCCCATCTGGTGCTTGGGGGCTTCGCCGGCGCCAATGATCTTGACCTTGGGCCGTTTCAAGCCGTTCGCCACCTCCGGACTGGCGACGATGATCGCGCCACCGCCGTCGCTGATGACGCAGCAATCGAGCCGATGCAGCGGGTCGGCGATGATCGGCGAGTTTACGACATCTTCGACTGTGACGACGT
>JAFASL010000522.1 GCA_019244535.1 Alphaproteobacteria bacterium | reverse complement strand
CTGCACCATTTGCCCGATCCGGATATCGGCTTGCGGGCGCTGCGCAATGTTCTGGCGCCTGACGGCGCAATGCAGCTGATGGTCTATGCCACATACGGACGTGCCGGCATCTATATGATGCAGGAATACTGCCGGCTGCTCGGGGTTGCCGCCACCGAAGCGGAGTTGCAGGAACTCGGCGCTACGATCGAGAGCCTCTCCTCCGAACATCCGATCGCCGGGGTGTCAAAAAAAGCAAAGGATTTCACATACCCCGCGGCGCTGGCCGATGCGCTGCTCCACCCTCAGGACCGTGCCTACACTGTGCCCGAGCTCCATGCCTGGCTGGCGCGATGTGGCCTGTCGTTCGGGCGCTGGGTCGAGCAGGCTCCCTATCTTCCGCAATGCGGGGCAATAGCCCAAATGCCGCATGCGGCGCGTCTCGGCGTGCTGTCGCCGCCACTGCAACACGCGGCGGTCGAGCTATTGCGCGGAACAATGACCCGACACAACTTCATTGCCTATCGCGACGACAGCCGGCGCGAGAGCCAACCGATCAAATTCGATGGGGATGCGTGGCGTGGCTGGGTTCCGCTGCGTTTGCCGTGGACCCTGTGTATTCGCGACCGGGTGCCTCCAGGGTTCACGGCCGTGCTGATCAATCGCGCGCACACCTATCCCGACCTCGCCCTTCCCATCGATGCGGCGCAAGAGCGAATCTTTGCCCTTATGGATGGTCACCTGCCATGCGCAGAGATCCTGCAATCCATAGGATTGCCTGGCGGACTGCAGATCCGCAGGTTTGTCGAACAGCTCTGGCAGTACGATCAGATTGTGTTTGGCCTGACCGGTCCGCGCTGACTCTGCGTTGGCCGGCGAATGATCTAAGCAAAGCGACAGGAGACCCGATCGATGCAGCGAACCTGGAAATTAATTGTCGCATTGGGCGCAGGCATGGCCGGATTTGTGTCCGGGCTGAATGCCGCCTCAGCGCAAGATGTTGCTGCCCCCGAGGGATACCAGTTTTTTGTCACACCCTATCTGTGGTTGGCGAGCGTCCATGCCACCACATCGACTCCTCTGGCCCGTAGGCCCGAAGTCAATTCCAATGTCAGCACCGTCGATCTGTTGTCGCATCTCGATGGGGCGCCGTTCATGGGGTCGTTCGAGGCGCGCTACGGCGCGCTTGGTTTTCTCGCGGACGCCATTCACCTGCCGGTGAGTACCAAGATCACGACACGTGACATCTTTTTTCAGGGCGGCAATGCCGAGCTGAAGGCGGATACGGGCACCGGGATGGCGCTTTACCGCTTCTTCCAGGACCCGGTGCAGTTCGCCGATGGCGGCCTCGGGTTTCGCGCGTGGGGGTTCTCGTCGAACCTGACACTGAACCCGGGGCTGCTTCAGGGGCAAACATTGAACCGCACGGGCAGCTGGGCCGATCCGTTGATCGGCGGGCGCTATCACCGCGAGCTCGGCAACGGCTGGGGTCTCACCGCCTATGGCGATGTTGGCGGCTTTGGGGTCGGCGCGCATATCGATTGGCAAGTGCTCGGCACTATCGACTACACCCTCAGCCAGTCGTGGAACCTGCACCTCGGCTACCGCAGCCTAAATTTCGATATCACCGGAAGCCAAGGCAGGTTTGGCTTCGACGTGCATATGAGGGGGCCGATCCTCGCCGGCACCTTCCGGTTCTGACTCCAAAACCGGAGCTTCCAATGGCCAGGAACCCGACCAGCGAGCCGGTCATTACGGCCGAAAGGTTGCGGCTCGACGAGGCGCGGAAGAACGGCGTCCCGTGGCGGCAGTGGGGCCCCTACCTGAGCGAGCGCCAATGGGGCACAGTCCGCGAGGATTACAGCAGCGACGGCAATGCCTGGGACTATTTCAGCCACGACCAGGCCCGTTTCCGCGCCTATCATTGGGGCTAGGACGGTATTGCCGGTATCAGCGACGACCGTCAGCGGCTGTGTTTTGCGCTGGCGCTGTGGAACGGCAAAGACCCGATACTCAAGGAGCGGATGTTTGGCTTGACCAACAGCGAGGCCAATCACGGAGAAGACGTCAAAGAATATTATTACTACTTGGACAGCACGCCGACCCATTCGTATATGAAATACCTCTATAAATACCCTCAGAATGCATATCCTTATGCCGATCTGATAAACACCAACAGGCGCCGCACGCGCACAGATCCCGAATACGAACTGATCGACACCGGCATATTCGACGAAAACCGCTATTTCGACGTATTCGTCGAATATGCGAAAGCCACGCCGACCGATCTGTTGATCGAGATCAGCGTAAGCAATCGGGGACCTGACGAGAGCCTGATCCACGTGCTGCCGACGTTGTGGTTTCGCAACATCTGGGCCTGGTGGCCTGAGGGGCCGAAACCGACGATCACGGACGTGCCACAGCGCAACGGCGGCAGCGCCGTTGCCGCGTCGGATCCGCTGCTCGGAACCTATCTCCTGCAATGCGAGGGACCGGCGCGCCTGCTGTTCACCGAGAACGAAACCAACAGCGAGCGCCTCTTCGGCACTGCCAGCCCGACACCTTATGTCAAGGATGGAATCAACGATTATGTGGTGGCCGGCAGACAGAATGCGGTAAACCCGGCCAATACCGGCACTAAAGCGGCAGCGTATTATCAATTACGAGTAGCCGCGGGAGGGACAGCGGTCATTCGACTGCGA
>JAFASL010000432.1 GCA_019244535.1 Alphaproteobacteria bacterium | reverse complement strand
CCCAGTGCCTGCGTACAATCCCCAGTACGATAATCGGATGGACAAACAATCGAACCGGGGATTGATCGGCCACGCGATCGGCGACCGTCCGGGCGACGTCAGAACGCGAGGGCGTAAGTCGGCCGACGCGGATCTGCCCCGGCGGACAGTACGCGGGTGTCCGGCGCACAGCGCGTGACCACCGCGCCGATGCCGCATGCACCTACAACCCTGATCGTGTGACCAAGGGCCCGCAGCTCGGAGCGGGTGGGTTCGGGGAGGCCTGGCTCGACACTTAACAGGCCGGGCTCGTACGAATGAGGCCAGAACGAGTCGACGAGGGTTTCCGTCGCGAAGCGCGGCGCCTCAACTGCCTGCTGGGGGTTCATGCCGAACACAAGCATGTTGAGGATCATTTGAAGATCTGCCTGCCCCTGATCATCGCCACCTGGACACCCTACTGTCGCCAATGGCCGGCCGCGTTCGCAGATCAGATAGCTAATCAGAGTGGTGCGCGGGCGTTTGCCCGGCGCGAGCGCGTTCGGATGCCCTGCCTCGAGAGAGAACATCTCGCTCCTCGTACTGAGCGTGCAGCCGAGTTCGGGACAGAAAACCGATTTGCGGAAGACGCCGCCGCTCGGCGTGAGCGCGATTATGTTGCCATCGCGATCGATGCACGCGATGTGGGTGGTGCCGTCCTTTGCATGAGCCGATGATGGATCCATTGCCGGGGACGGTGCGCTCGGTTGCGCGGCCGCGGTCGGTCGCCCGCGCCCGGCCACTTCGCCCGAAGGTGGGGCTTCGCGCATCGCACGGTCGGGGCGGATAAGCGCCGCGCGCTTCTTCAGGTAGGTCGGCGACAGCAGCTCGGCCAGCGGTACATCGGGCGAGTCGCCGTAATATCGCTCGCGGTCGGCGAACGCGAGCTTCAGCGCCTCCGTGACCGTGTGCACATAACGGCATGTATTGTGCCCCATCGCTTTCAGATCGAATGTCTCGAGCATTCCAAGCGCCTGCATGACGACTGGGGCCTGCGTCCACGCAGATTGACCCAAGATCTCGAAACCCGCGAAGCTTATTGCGAGCGGCGGCTCGAACTGCGCGCGATAGCCCGCGAGATCAGCGGTACGTAGCAAGCCGCCCCACTTTTGCGAGCATGCGCCGATCGTGGCCGCGATATCGCCGCAATAAAAGCGCTCACGCACCGCGCGGATGCCCGCGAGCCGGTCGGCGCCACTTTGCGCGCCGGCCGCAACCAGATTCTTCAACGTACCGGCGAGCGCCGGCTGTCGAAATCGTTCGCCAACACGTGGCGCGCGCCCATCGGGATAGAAGACGGCTTCGCCGCCAGGTGGGTAAAGCGCAAACTGAGTACGCGTTTCGCGGATAGACAAGATGCGGTGCATGTATTCGTACATCGGGAAGCCCTGCTCCGCATATTCCACGGCAGGGGCAAGCACCTCGACAATCGTGCGTGTGCCGAATGTTTCGAGCAGCGTTAGATAGGCATCCACCGCACCCGGCACGGTGAACGAGAGATGCGCGTTGGGCCCTGGGCCGGTGGGGATCCGCGGAAAACCGTTCTTTGCAAATGTGTCGATTGTTGCCAGCGCCGGCGCCGACCCCTGGCCGCTGAGGACCACATTCTGGTCGCTTCGCGCGTCATGGACCATTGCCACGCACTCGCTGCAGAGCGAGTAGGAAGCAGTCGGCTCAACCACCGCAGCCGCAAACCCGGCCGCGGTAGCTGCGTCGAACGCGTTGCCTCCCGACAGCAGCATCCGCATCGCTGCCATCGAGACCAGCGGATGGCCAGAGGAGACCACGCCCCCTAGCCCGGACACGATCGGCCGGGTGGTCATCCCATCGACGCTGTGATGCTCGTCGGGCTGCTGTGCAGGTTGATCGTTCACGGCTTTGGCTACCCCTTTTACAGCTTGGTTTCGCTATGCCTCGACACTCGCCGAGTGCGTCGGCGCCTTCCGTTCGGCGGTGAGTAACGGCTCTCCTCGCGCCGCCGAAACAGCTTCACCTTTGGCGAGGCGGACGACCGCTCGGATAATAACGCCGTCCCGATGGTCGATCGACCGCAACCGACCGAACCCTCTAAACCGCTGGCTATCTGGCGCGGAACTTAAATTTCGAATCCATTTCCCCCAGCGGAGAGTCATATAGACCGTCGGTTGCTCAGCGATAGAGCAGCTCCTTGACGTTCAGGGCATGTTGTCGGAAGTTTTCCGTTTAGCCCCTCGGCCTGTTTATCGTATTTGACCTTCACTCCATGGCCCTCGCGTGTGAGCTTTACAACATCGATACGGT
>JAFASL010000331.1 GCA_019244535.1 Alphaproteobacteria bacterium | reverse complement strand
ACCCCTGCATCAGCGCGACAAAGCACAGCCGTCCCTCGCGCGCCAACAGATCGAGCTGCGCCGGAATATAGTTGCCGCCGACCATGTCGAGGATCGCATCGACGCCGCGGCCATTGGTGAATTCCTTGCCGACCTGCACGAAATCCTGGGTGCGGTAATTGATCGCGACATCGGCCCCGTAATCGATACACGCTTGGCATTTTTCGTCTGTGCCCGCGGTCGTCAAGACTCTGGCTCCGAACGCCTTGGCGAGCTGGATCGCGGTGATGCCGATGCCGCTGGTGCCGCCCTGCACCAGAAATACCTCTCCTGGGCGGAGATGCATCCGTTCGAAAACGTTGGTCCACACGGTAGCGAAGGTCTCTGGCAGCCCTCCGGCGTCGACAACGCTGACACCCTCCGGCACCGGCAAGCACTGCACCGCGGGCGTCGCGGCGTATTCGCTATAGCCGTCGCCGATCATCAGCGCGCAAATTTCGTCGCCCACCCGCCATTGTGAGACACCCTCGCCGGTCTTGACCACCGTGCCCGAGCATTCGAGACCGGGAATGTCGGGCACGCCGGGGGGCATCGGGTAGCGCCCCAGGCGCTGCAGGCAATCGGCGCGGTTGACCCCGGCGGCGGCGATCCGGATCAGCACCTCGCCGGACTTCGGCTCGGGAACCGGGCGGGTGGCCGGCAGCAGCATCTCGGGTCCGCCGGGCGCTTTGATCTCGATGACGGTCTGGGTCGCAGGGATATTGGCGAGCACTAGGGCCTCTCGTTCCTGAACCAACCATGCAGTATAGGTTGACCCAGCGGCAACACATAAGCTCGAGCGGAGGAATCTCATGCCAATTTTGCAGGATAAAGTCGTGCTGGTGACCGGCGCCGGGGCGGGGATCGGACGCGCTACGGCGCTGGCGATGGCGGAAGGCGGCGCCAATGTCGCCGCCGCCGACATCGACCTCGCGGCGGCGCAACGCACGGCGGATCAGGCGACCGGCAATCAGCGCCGGGCGATCGCGATCGAGACCGATTGCGGCGACGTTGCGAGCATTGACGCGATGATTGCGCGCACCATTACGGAGCTCGGCCGGCTCGATGTCATCGTCAACAATGCCGGGGTCACCCGCTATGCGCAGATCATGGACCTGACGGAGGCGGATTGGGATCGCATCCATCGTGTCAACGCCAAAGGCGTATTCTTCTGCCTGCAGCGCGCCGCCCGCGAGATGATCAAACAGGGTGGCGGCCGGATCATCAACATCGCCTCGATCTCCGGGCGAGGCTACCCTGGCGCCTCGAACGCCGCCTACGCCGCCAGCAAGGGCGCCGTCATCTCGTTGACCTGGATGGCCGCGCAGCAGCTCGGGCGCCACAACATCAACGTCAATGCGATCTGCCCGGGGGTGACGCGCACCGAGCTCGGCGCGCGCAACGCGGTCGAGCGCGCCGCCGAGCGCGGCATCACGGTGGAAGAATTGCAGGCCGAAGCCGAGTCGCGCATCCCGATCGGCCGCGCCAACCAGCCGGAAGACATCGCCGCGATGGCAGTCTTCCTGGCCTCGCCCGCCGCCCGCAACATCACGGGGCAGGCTTATAACGTCGATGGCGGGCTCGTGCCGAGCTGACCTGCCCCAGTGGCGAGCAAGAATTGTCGCCCCCGCGAAAGCGGGGGTCCAGGGCCCGCCTGTACGGAGCCCGCTGTCCTGGGCTCCCGCTTTCGCGGGAACGACGGTGAGCGTGGCCCCGCGCTGCCGCGCCTCTTAAGCGGGCGGCTGCCGTTCTTTTACGGCTGGGTCATTCTCGGCTGTCTGTGCTGCGCCGGTTTTGCCCGGCAGGGGCCGGCGGTTGCCACATTGTCGATCTTTGTCGAGCCGCTGACGCGCGAATTCGGCTGGTCGCGCGCGGCGCTGTCGGGGGCGGTGTCGTTGGGCGGGGTGTTGGCGGCGCTGACCGCGCCGCTGATTGGTCCCTTGGTCGACCGTTACGGCTCGCGCGCAGCGCTGTCGGTCGCGGTGCTGGTTACCGGCGCGGCGACGTTGCTGCTGTCGCTGACCCAGTCGCTGCTCGTCTTCTACCTGTTGTTCTGCATCGCCCGGATGAATTGGGCGGGCCCCTTCGAGCTCGCGATCTATGGTGCGGTAAACAACTGGTTTATCGCGCGCCGCGCTCTCGCGACCTCGATCGTGACGGTGGCGCAGGCAGCCGGTCTGGTCGCGATGCCGCTGATCGCGCAGTTCGCGATTCAGCGCGACGGCTGGCGTTTTGGCTGGTTGGCAATCGGAGTGCTGACCCTGGTGGTCGGGCTTCTGCCGGTCTGGCTCTTTATTGTGCGCCGGCCGGAGGATCTGGGCCTGGTGCCCGACCGGCAACGAGCCGCGGATATCGCCGCCCGCCGGTCCCAGCTCACGGAGCCAAATTACTCGCGCCGACAAGCCATCGGCACTGCCGCATTCTGGCTGTTGTTGCTTTACACGGTGTTGATCTACCCGGTGCAGGCGGGGGTGAGCTTGCATCAGGCGGCGCATCTGATCGAACGCGGCGTCGCGCCGACCACCGCCGCGGCGATCGTCAGCACGTTTTCACTGATGTCCGCTGTCGCCAGCCTAGCTTGCGGGTTCCTGCCGCGGGCGTTGCCGATCCGCTACCCCTTGGCGGCAATCGCAGCGGTTATGGGCTCGAGCACATTACTGATGGTCGGGATATCGTCGTCCGCCGATGGTTACGTTGCCGCTGCGCTGTTCGGCCTTGGCATCGGCGGTCTTCTGACATTGCTGCCTATCGCTTGGGCCGATTATTTCGGCCGCGCCAATTTTGCGGCAATCCGCAGCATTGCGCTGTCGGCACAGGTTCTGGCGCAGGCCGCGGGCCCGCTGGTCTCGGGCGCACTGCATGACTGGACCGGAAATTACGTATTGTCGCTGCGATGCTTCGCGGCGCTGGCCGGGCTCGGCGTCCTGGCGGCCCTGATTGCGCGCCGC
>JAFASL010000205.1 GCA_019244535.1 Alphaproteobacteria bacterium | reverse complement strand
CTCCGAGGCGCGAACACGCACTCCCTTGAAGAGGTGCCCTTCCTCCAACGGAAAAACCGCTCCGATAGGCACAAACCCCTCTGCCGGCTGCGTCTGGTCCGGCATCGTCGCGATGAATTGCAGATCGAGAATCCCGTCCGAAGGCTTACCGACAAATGTCGGAACCAGCTGCGGGGCGCTCCAGCCTTGTGATCCGGTCAACCCGGTCACGCGGACGATATCCAGCTTTGGCTCTGTGGAAGTTCGCATCACCTCGACGCTGGTGACATAAAGCACCGGAAGTTCCGACCCGGGCGTCGTTTCACTCGAAGGAGTGGCTTCGACCATCTGTGCCCCGCCACCGGAGTATCCCGGCTGAGCTCCGGCGCTGGGAGCCGGCGGGGCGCCTTGGGCAAGCGCGAGCCCCACCAAAGCGACCTGCATTGCCGCAGCAATGGCATAAGCGCCCAATCGGGGAAACTTCATATTCATTGCATCCTCCGAAGCAACGGTGTTCATCCTCAGCGGGTCGGCTGATCCTGAACCCGCACGGGCATCTCAAAGGGAAGGCTGGGACCACTTGGGCCGGCCGGGCTGGGCTGCACGCGCTCCAGCGCATCGAGCACAAGATCGGTAGCCCGCATTTTGGTCAGCCGGCAATAAGTGGTCTCGGTACTGACAAATGTCCCGTTCTCGGCGAGCTTGTTGACCGGCTCACCGCCGCCGCACACGCTGAAATACTGGCAGCGCTCACGGCACATCGCCACACCCGCTTCGATGTCTTCGAGCATATCCATGAAATTCGCGCGCTGCGGCATGTCGACGAGGACGTCACGATTTATATTTCCCAACAGGAAATCGCGATACCTGGGGTTCTTCAGGCCAAGCAGTTCGGGCGAGAAGGTCGAGATGTTGCCGGCCCAGTCCATGCTGGTGATTGCGAAAGGTTCGACCAGCTGGTTGTTGAACGGCGCGTCCTTGGGGCGGATCACCTGCTGCAGCGCGTGCTCGATCTCGCGAATGAAAGGGATCTTGCCGGGCATGGCCGCGGATAATCGCCAGAACTCGCTCAGAAAGCGATAATAAGCGGTTTCTACGTCTCGGTCGGCAAAAGAATTTGAGACGTGGTCGCCCTCGGATTCCTCGACATTGAAGCAGACCCGCTCGATCCCTTCTTCGACATAGAACTCGAACAGCTCGTGGGGCGCCGCCATACTGGCGATCGTCAACACCGATATTACATGAAATGGTATCTCGCGGCGGCGCAACAGCCGAATGCCTCTAATCGTCTTGTCGAAAGTGCCGCGCCCGGAACGGGTCAGCCTGTTGCGATCATGCAAATGCTTTGGCCCGTCGATGCTCACGCCGACATTGACGCGCTGCTCGGCAAAAAAATCGCACCACGCATCATCGACGAGCGTGCCATTGGTCTGGAACGAATGAGTGACCGTCAGTCCGCTTGGCTTTGCCCGCTCAACGATTTGGAATGCGTCGCGATAAAAGGCGACGGGCAGCACCATCGGCTCGCCGGCGTGCCACACGACCGACAAACAGTCCTGAACCCAACCCGATGCAAACACTTGCGAGAAAAGGTTGACGAGGGTTTCCGGCGCGACGACCGCTTTTGAATTCCGCTCCGGCAGATAGCAATACCGGCAATCTATATTGCAGAATGGAGTAGGCTGGATGACCAGCAGCTCTATTCTGGGCACGAGGCGGCTCGCGTTTCGCCCCAGTCACCCGTCTACCAGTTACGCCACCAGTTCGGCCAACCACCGTTGCGCCACCCGGGTGCCCACCACCCCCCATTACGCCACCCGGGTCCCCACCACGCCCCATTACGCCACCCCGGTCCCCACCCCCAATTACGCCATCCGGGTCCTCGCCATCCCCACCAATTTCCCCAGGCCAGCCGCTGCTCCCCCGCGCCGCCAACAGCGGGCGAGAGATCGGAGACGGCGTCCCGAATAGCGGCGAGACGCTCGGAAACATCCGCGGTTTCGGAAGCTGCCGATGGCGCGCCCGCCGGAGGTTGATTGGCGTCGGCTGAGGCGGCGGAGCCAAGCAACAGCGATACCCCTATCGCTCCAGCCGGGAAGAGTTCAGAAAAAATCTTAACGTATTTCTGCCGCAGCGACATCCAAAACCCCTAGCGACATTTATCTGTGACCGAGTTTCTAACGAAACCCTTACCGTCGTCAAATGCTCGCGAACACTCGCGCCCAGGGTGGCGAGTGTTCGAGGATCCGGCCGAAAACGGGACAATCCGGCTC
>JAFASL010000187.1 GCA_019244535.1 Alphaproteobacteria bacterium | reverse complement strand
AGCGATAGACCGCTAAACGGCAGTCCAAAAACCGGACCAATCAGATCGGCCTCGGACGTATAGAGCGTGCTGACGCCGAGCTTGCGGAACTCATCGCTGAAGGCCGAGAAGATCAGCCCAAGGCGCTCCGGTTCGGTGGCCAGTTTTTCGAACCCCTGGAGACCGTCGATAAACAACCGCCGGATGCCGCGGCGCTTGACCAACTCGACAAGCGAGTGGCACACCTCATCGAGCAGGCCATGTGTCGTCGGCCGCCACATCAGCTCGACATTTCCCTGAGCGATAAGTCGTTCCAGCGGCAGACCGAGCGTGCGCGCCTTATCCGACAGCGC
This sequence comes from Alphaproteobacteria bacterium, assembly GCA_019244535.1. Taxonomy (GTDB): domain Bacteria; phylum Pseudomonadota; class Alphaproteobacteria; order ATCC43930; family CGMCC-115725; genus AP-15. The sequence goes on along the minus strand of JAFASL010000187.1, from coordinate 4,604 downwards.
CGCCGGCGTCTCATAGAACCCGCAGAAAAGGCCTCGATGGCGCGCGTTGCATGCGCCCAGAAAGTGCAGTCCGAGAGTGGTCTTGCCGATGCCGGGTGGCCCGATCAGAAGCGCGGTCGAGTGATGCGGGAAACCGCCGCCCATCACGCGATCGAGTTGAGGGAGGCCGGTCGTCAGCGGCGGCCCCGACACGTTCTCCGAGGGCCCGGGCGCGCCGAACCAGGCTTCGGTCCGCGGATAGGCGACGATCCCCGCCTCGGTAATGCGATACGAATGCTCCCCGCGCATGTAGCCGGAGCCACGAAGTTTATGAACTTCCAGATTCCGCTCTGCGCGCCGCCCGTAGAGCCGCGACTGCAGTTCGACGACGCCATCAACCAAGGTGTGCTCGGCAGAAACAGTCTTGTTTCCCGTCAGCAAGAGCATCGTGCAGTTCGCCAGCAGAGCCTGCGCCTGAAGCTGGTGGACGAATTTCTTCATTTCGGCAGTCGACGGGGCGGCATCTTCTATCGCGGAGAGCCCATCAAGGACGAGCAGGCCGGCTTCACGCCTCTGCATTTCACGGCGCAGCAAGTCGAGCACCCCGGCCAGCCCGGCTTGTTCCAATACCGAAAAAGCGCCGATGTAGCAGAGCCGGTCAGGAATTGCCGCTTTATCGAAGAAGGCCAGCTGGCCGATGTGAAGCAGCATGCGCGCATGGTTCTCGGCCATTAACGTCACGTAAAGGGCACGGCCGCCGCGCGCGGCGTGATGAAAGCAGATTTGATTGCCGAGAATGGTTTTGCCGGCTCCGGGAGAACCCTGGATAATAAATGCGCCGCCGCTCAAGAACCCGCCTTGCAGGATCATATCCAGCCCTGGATGCCCGTCGGCAGGCGTTCGAGTGAGGGCACGGCTCCGTTCTTATGCATTGGCGCGAGCGGGCGGTGTGAGCGGCAGTCCCACGGTGAAGGTCGAACCGACGCCGGCCGCGCTGCAGACCGTGATCTCGCCCCCCATCGCATGCACCAACTGGCGAGTAATCCAGAGGCCGATCCCAAAGCCTCCATTTCTGTTGGTTGGATTGAGACGCCGGAACCGCTCGAAGATTTGCGGCTGATCCTGGTCCGATATGCCAATGCCCCGATCGCGCACCGCTAACCGGGCCCAGTCGCCGTCCCTGGAAAGAGCGACTTCGATCGGTTGTCCGCTGCCATAGCGAATAGCATTCGACAACAGGTTTTCCAAGATCTGCTCCATTGCTGTTTGGTCACAATGGCCAACCAGTCCGTCCTGCACTTCGAGGGAGACCCGGCTCCCGGCGCGCTCCGCGACGGGCGCCATTGACGATACGGCTTGTCCGACGAGCGCCGACAAATCGACTTCGGCAGGTTGCAGACTGAGTTCGTCCGAATTGATCCGCGACATGTCGAGAAGGATAGTTGCGCGGCGAATGTAAGCGTCGAGGAGCGATTCCAGGCGCTCCAGCTCGCGCGTGATCCATTTCGGCGCCCCGTCCCGGCTGCGCCGCGCCCTCGCCAGCAACAGCTCGACCCGCCCCAGGATCGGCGTCATCGGATTGCGCAATTCGTGCGCTGCAATCGCCAAGAAATCATCGCGCGCCCGCAGATCGGCTTCCAGTTCGGCAATGCGCGTGCGCAAGGAACGCTCCCGCTCCGCTGGCGGGGAGGGCGTCTGTCAATCAGCGTGGAACCGGAACCCGGAAGCAGCGTCCAATCGCGACCCATACTAGCGGTTGAGCAGCGGTCGTCCCCGGAGTCCACGGAGGGGCCCCGCGCGCGTCGCGTAGTGCCCTCACAAGCGACGGAGCGGCGCGCGTGGGGAGGCGCTGTGGGCCGCCGGGGGCGATCCGCGGGGCACGGGCCTCAGGATCGGTTTTTGAAGCGCCAGCTCTCGTTGCCGGTTTCGAGAATGTCGCAGTGATGAGTCAGCCGGTCGAGCAGTGCCGTGGTCATCTTGGCGTCGGCGAAGACGCTCGGCCATTCGGCAAAGGCGAGATTGGTCGACAGAACGATCGAGGTGCGCTCGTACAGCCGGCTGATCAGATGAAACAGCATCTGCCCGCCGCTAACCGGGAGCGGCAGGTAGCCCAACTCGTCGAGGATGACGAGATCGACGCGGACGAGTTGGTCGGCGAGTTTTCCGGCGTTGCCGGCGCGGGCTTCGGCCTCGAGCTGGTTGACCAGATCGACGGCGGTAAAGAAACGCACGCGGGCACCGTTGCGCACGCAATTGGCGCCGACCGCTATGGCGAGGTGACTCTTGCCGGTGCCGGTCCCGCCGATCAGCACGGCGTTGCGCTGGGTGGCGAGAAAGCCGCCGTCGTGCAGCTCGCGCACCAGCCCCTCATTGACCGGCGAGACCGCGAAGTCAAACTCTGCGAGGTTCTTCATCACCGGGAAGCGCGCCACCCCCATGCGGTAGGCGATCGAGCGGGCGCGATGATCGGCCAGCTGGGCGAGCAGCAATTCACTGAAGATGCGCTGAAACGGGTGCTGGGCGCGCACCCCCGCGGCGACCACCTCGTCATAGGCCGCACGCATTCCGGCCAGTTTAAGCTGGCCCAATAGCTCCATGATCTCATACCGCTCCACGGTAGGCTTCCTCGTGTGGCGGCGGGAGGCGCAGACGGTCATAGCGGGCGCAGTCGGCCGCCGGCTCGATCGCCAGCGTCAGCGCCGCCGGGGTTGCTACCGGCTGAGCCGGGGCGGCATCGCGTTGCCGCGCCAGGATGTTGAGCACAACGTCGCGGCTGAACAGATTGGCCGACAGCGCCTCGGCACAAGCCGCCTCGACCGCATCGAGCCCGGCCTCGGCCACAGCCGTCAGGATGTCGACGAACTGGCGATCGCCGTCGTTATGCCCGGCAAGCCGGCGCCGGATCTGCGCCAGTGCCGGCGGCAGATCCCAGTTGCGGAACGGATCGCCGTTGCGCAGCGCCCCCGGCTTGCGTGCCAGTACTGGCAGATAATGCCAGGGATCGTAGGCGGTCTGGCCGCGACCAAAGCGGCGGCGGTGCTCCGCGACAATCTCGCCGTCGCACCAGACGACGATGCGCTCGGCGTAAACCCGCATCTGCGCAGTGCGCCGCGCCGCCCTGACTGCGACGCTGTAACGGTTGTGGTCGAACCGGACCAGGCTGCTCTTCGACACCGCGACTTCGACCTCGCGGAAGCCGTCAAACGGCCCGCGATAGGCGATCAGGCTCTGCCGCTCGGCCTCGAACACCTCCCAAACTGTCTTGTCGCGCTGCTCGGGGTGCACGCTCGAACGGGCTTGGGCGAGGCAGCGCGCTTCCAGCCAGGCATTGAGCTCGGCGTAGTTGGCAAAGTGCAGCCGCGGTGTGAACAGGCGCTCGCGCGCGTTGCCGACCTGGTTCTCGACCTGGCCCTTCTCCCAACCCGCCGCCGGCGTGCAGGCGACGGGCTCGACCAGGTAATGCGAGCACATCACCAGAAAGCGGCGATTGAAACGGCGTTCCTTGCCGATAAAGACGGCTTCGACCGCCGTCGCCATATTGTCGTAAATGCCCCGCCGGCACATCCCGCCAAACAGGCGGAAGGCGCGGTCGTGCGCGTCAAACATCATCTCCTGGGTCTCGCGCGGGTAGGCCCGCACCAGAAACATCCGGCTGTGGCACAGCCGGATATGCGCGACCTTGACCGTGGTGGTCACGCCGCCGAGCACCACGACCTCGTGCGACCAGTCGAACTGATAGGCCTCGCCCGGCGCGAACCACAGCGGGATGAACACCGGGCCCAGCCGTGAGTGCAGTCGTCGCCACTCGCGGACGTGACGCTGCACGCTGTCGTAGGCGCCCTCGTAACCCTCGGCGCGCAGCAACTCGAACAACCGCCGCGCCGTCAGCCGCTCGCGCACCGGACGCTTGCTGGTCGCCCCCAGCAATCCATCAAGCCGCGCGACATAAGCCCCCAGTCGCGGCTGCGGCTGAACCCGCCGCTCGTAGCGAAACTCGGCCGACGAACCCCGAATCACCTTGCGCACCGTCTGCCGCGAGATCCGCAACTCGCGAACGATCTGGCGGATCGGCTTTTTATCGACCCAGAACGCCCGCCTGATCCGGCCAATCGTTTCCACCGTTACCATCCCCGGCCACGCTCCCCCAAGCACAACCAGGGAGAGCATCTGACGATTCCCGGGGTGGGTCGCTATTCGATGCTGATCACCCCCAGAGCCGGGTCACTCTTCCACGCTGTTTTCCAGAACGCGGTTGACCAGTTATCGTCAGCTTCGCCTGGGAGGACAGGATGGCGCAGGACTACAAACCGGGGGAGATCGTGCCGCAATCCGGCGTCTACAGGATCACCCACGACCCGGCGCATGCCGACATGCCGCACGAGGTCACGGTCATCAAAGGCCGGCGTTTCCCGACCTGCCGGCATTGCAAGGGCATCCGCTTCGAGCTCGCCCACGCCGCAAGGCACGTCTCCGAAATCGACCATTTCGAAGAGGCGCAGGCGCCGATTTGATGATCGCGGCGAGGGCGGGCCGTGGCCGGATAGGGCTGAGGCCCGCGCGGCATCATCGCCAGAGGCGCGCCCACCTGGAACCCTGGAGCGGACTCGAACCGGAATCAATCGAGC
>JAFASL010000176.1 GCA_019244535.1 Alphaproteobacteria bacterium | reverse complement strand
GCCGGCGCGTCAACGCCGCCCGCGGGCTGCGACTGCCATTGGCGATGCGCGACAAGATCCGCGAGCTCGATCCCCCTTCACCGAGCCCGGCACGATGCATGGCGGTGGGTGCTGCCACGGCGCGGGTCATGGCGAAGAGCCCATGGCCCACCGCGATCATGGCATCGTCGAGCTGGTCGCATTCGTTCCTGACGGAGAAGCATTACCAGCTGTGGCCCGATGTCGCCGCCGACCGGCGGCTCTATGAGGCGCTCGAAACCGGGGATTACGCGACTTGGCGGCGCTACACGACCGACGAGATCGAGGACAGCGGGCAGCACGAGGTGCTGAACTGGTTCTGTCTGCTCGGCGCGATGGAGGAGCTTGGCCGCAAGCCCGACCGCTCCGATTTCATCGAGACCTGGGCCTTCGTCTCGCCGGTGGTATTCGCCTATTACCTGCCTTAGGCGGCCGGCACCTCCGCCAGAAGGCGGCCAAAGGTCGGGAGCCGATCGCCGGTGTTGAAGTGGCGCAGCATCGCCCAGAACGAGGCCTGGTTGGTCGTCACAACAGGCTTGTTGAATTCCTGCTCCCACGCGGCGATCGAGCTCATTGTCGGGAAATTGCCGCCGGGGACCACAAACGCGTCGATTTCGGGTCGGTTTATTCGGGTGAACGCGTCGCGCGCGTTTTCCGGTCCGAGCTGCCCAATGGCATAGGAATCGGTCGCGCCAAAGCCTTCGAGAGCGGCTGTCTCAAGCTCGTGCTTGGTCTCGAAATAGCGGGCCGCCCGTTTGTTGACCTCATCCGAATATGGCGAAACGATCGCGATCCGCCGCGCCCTCAGCGCCCGCAGCGCGCGCCCGACCGCTTGCGCCGAAGTGATTGCCAGAGCGCCGGCACCGGTGCTCATGCGTTGCGTGACGCTTTCGTCATAGTCGTCGGCAAAAAGGCTCGCCGAAGTCTGCGCGAGAATTACCAATTCGACTTTCGCAGTGCCGAGCAGACGTGACTGGTAATCGATGTCCTCATCCCGGCTCGGCGAAAAAGTCTGCCCCGGCCTGCTCGTCATCAACCGCCCGATATGCGCCTGGTAGGCCGGCGGCAACAGACGGCACTCCATCTCTACGGTCGTGTTTGTGGAAGGGATCAGAACGCCGAAATGGCGGATCATTGAGGAGGCCTTTCCTGATCTGGGCGGGTCGTTAGACTAGCAGCGAATACCCGCGATTTGCTACGGTTGCCAATCCTTTCGATAGATGAGGAAGCCCCTGACGATGAACGATACGATGACCTTGGCGGAGCGCGCCGACGCACTCGAGCACCGGATGATGCGCGAACTCGACGCGATCATCGTAAAATCGCGTCTGTTCAAACTCGCCGAAGGGGATATGAGCACCCCGAACGGCCCGGCTCTATTGGCGGCCAACCCGGGCAGGCACATGCTGATGGGGGACGACCCGCGGCTGCCCAAGATGCCCGAGAGGCCGACCCTTGTGGATTTTTTCAAATACCGGTTCGGCCCGGCAAACCATCTGCTGCAAAGCGCCCGGCATGCCGCTAAAGCGGGTATGGACGAGAAGATCATCCTCGCCAGCTTGTTGCACGACATCGGCGTCATTGGTTTTATCCGGGCCGATCACGGCTATTGGGGCGCCCAGATGGTCGCGCCTTATGTCGACGAGGAGGTCTCCTGGGCGATCCGCGCTCATCAGGCGCTGCGCTTCTATGCCGACGAGTCGGTCGGCTATTCTTATCCCGAATCCTACATCAAGAATTTCGGCGCCGATTACCGTCCCGATCCCTATATCGAGGAAGAATACAGGCGCGCCCAAGACCACAAATGGTACATGACCGCGCGGATGATCACCGTCCATGACATCTATTCGTTCGACCCCGATGTGGTCGTCGAGCTCGAAGAGTTCACCGATGTCATCGGCCGCAACTTCAAGCAGCCAAAGGAAGGGCTTGGCTGGGACAGCAGCCCGTCCGCGCATATGTGGCGCACGCTGATCCGGCCCACCCGCTACTTGTGAGCCCCGCGGGCTCCGATGGCCGACCTTCCGATCATCCTGACCTGCGCGGATTATGCGCGGGTCATGCCGCTTGCCGCGGGTGACGTCAAACCCGAGGGCATCTCGCTGACCTTGGTTCACGGCAGCGGCGGATCCTGGGAAATGCGCGCCGAAATGCTGCGGCGCGCGCTGCAGGATCCGAAGGTGCATGGCGGCGAGGCGTCGATGGCGGGGCATCTCCGCCGCATCGACCAGGGCGACCGAAGCCATGTGGCGTTGCCGGTCTTCCCTTTGCGCAACTTCACCGCGCGCGACCTCTATGTCCGTAAAGACGGTGCGATACGAGCTGCGGCCGATCTGAACGGCAAGCGGATCGGCATGTACGATTGGGTGGCCAGCGGCTCTATCTGGTATCGGCATTTTCTCCGGTTTATCGGGGTGCGGCCAGAGCGCCTCGAATGGTGGATCGGCGACATCGACACGCCGCGCCCGCAGACCCACGTCTACAATTTGCCGGACGGCGTGCGTCGGCCGCCGGCGGGGCGCTCATTGTCCGAGATGCTGATCGCCGGGGAGCTCGATGCGATATACAGCCCGGCCCGGCCGCAGCGTTACGACCCGGCGAAGGGGCCGATTGTCCGGCTGTTTTCCGACATCCGGACAATCGAGCGCGATTATTTCCGGCAGACCGGCTGCTTCCCGCCGCAGCATCTCGTGATCCTGCGGCGCGACGTATGGGAGCGCGATAAATGGATCGCGCGCAGCCTGACCGACGCATTTGTCCGGTGCAACGACCAGTTCGCGGCGGCACAGCGCAATTTCCCTTATGTTTCGCCCTGGCTCGATGCCGAGCTCGAAGAGACCGAAGCGGTGATGGGAAGGGACTTTCACCCCTATGGTTTCGAAAAGAACCGCGACGTGGTCGACGTCTTCTGCCGACAGGCATATGAGCTCGGTATCGTCAGCCGCCTCATCACCGTCGACGAATATTTTGCCGAGTATCTCGCGTCTTGAAGCCGGCTGAGGCGCAAATCAAAACCGCGGCTCAACCGCAGCGGGTGGCCGGTCGTAAGGATCGGGCCGGCTCGCCGCCTGGCTTTCCTCCAATTGCCGCAGCCGATTCTCAAAGTCGCTCGTGTCGATTGCCCGCAGAAAGGTTTCGATCATATTGGACAGCGCGACCCCCTCGCCGGGAGTAATGGCGCCGCGTCCGACGGCGCCGGTGACCACTTTTATCACACTCAGGATATCGGCTGCGCTGCGGATCGGCGGCAAAGCGAGCTCGACCGACCGTTCGCGGCGCGGTGCGACAGTGCGGTCGAGACAGAGGCGCAACGCGGCCTGATCGCCGGCGAGCGCCAGCTCGACCGCCTTGCGGGTTAGTGCCGTGGCTTCGCCATCGAGCAACAACTCCGCAGCCCGAGTGGCCCGGTTCGAAGAGCCGAGGGGG
>JAFASL010000024.1 GCA_019244535.1 Alphaproteobacteria bacterium | reverse complement strand
CGATCGATGCGATCCGCTCTGCCGGTAATCGTGAACGGGCCGCCTCTCGTATCCAATGTCCACTTCCCCTCGCATTCACTAAGGCTCTCAATAATGCTGGGGCGCCGAACGCGTTCCAAATCGATCAGCCAGCGGGCGATCCTCACGAAGCGAGGCCACCAAAAAGCCCACGCGCCCGGGCGCGACAGGGTGGGGCCGAATTGCTCTTGGCCGATGCGCAGCAATTCCGCTTCGGGATCCACGGGCAGGCTCTGAGGGAAGCAACGGCAGAAAGCGTCAAGCGTTCGGTGGATAATCGTGCCCAGCTCGGCGCGGCCGGGATCGGCGTCGAGTTCGTCGAGCGCCTTCAGCCCGAGGATGTGGCGTGCATAGATCGCGTACGGATCCCGCAGCCAGGTCTCGATCTGGGTCACCGAAAGCTGCCGCGGACGCGCGGCAAGGGGTGGTCGCGGCTCGGGCGCGGCAAGCGGCCGGTACTCGTCTGCCCGATCGATCTGCTCCGCGGCGCGCCGCACAGTATCGTCCGGCTTGAGCGCACCATCGAGGCCGACCGCCCGCAATACTGCATCGAGACGAAGAAGCCAGCGCGACGGCACGGTCGGAGCACCCTCGCTTCGCGCGGCGCGGGTCAGCGCCACCTCTGGCGCGGCCAACGCCTGGGCGAAATCGTGCGCGGCTATGCCGATGGTCCGTTCCGGGACGGCGATGCCGAACGCCCGCCGCATCTGCCGCGACATCCAAGGATCGTGTTCGGGGGAGGGGGGCCAGCTGCCCTCGTTGAGCCCGCCAAGCACGACCAGATCCGGCTGTTGCAGCCGTGCCTCGACAAGACCCCAGATCGCCAGCCGGGGATGCCGGCCAAAGACCGGGCGCACGACAGGGCTGGCAGCGAGAGACTCGAACAGCGCCGGGTAGTGATTGCCCGGCTGAAGCGGAAAATTGCAGGCGGCCTCGATCAGCTCATGACAGAAGCGGGCTGCCACCTCGCCAGCTGCTTCCTGCCACAGGCGCTCCCTACCCCTCTCCGTCGCGGTCGCGGCAAGGCGCTCGGCGGCTTCGATATGCGCTGCCACAACACGCGACAGTGGTACGGCATCGGCAAGGAGCAATTGCGGCAACGGACCGAGGCAGGTTTCGAGACGCTCGGCAAACCGGCGCAATTCGACGCTCTCTCCGCGGAGGGCAGCCTTTAGGCCGACAAAACCCGGGGCGGGCCGCGGGCCCAGAATTGCCATTTCGAGCCGCCGTGCGAGATTGCGGAAGACGGCAGGAGCCAGCCCGCCGGAGGCGAGCGGATGCTTTAGCGCGGCAAGCAAAGGCACAGGTGCGAGCTGGCTGGCAGCCATTTCCAGAACCAGACGTAGGAAGACGCCCGGCGGCGTGCGGTTCAGCGGCGAACCGGCGGAGTCGTCGATATCGATATCCCAGCGGCGCAATTCTGCGGCGACCCTGCGGGCGAGCTCGCGATCGGGAGTGATGAGCGCGGCGGTGGCGCCCGGCGTCTCGAGCTTGCGGCGGAGGAGGAGAGCGATGATCACCGCTTCCTCCTGTGCGCTGGCACAGTCGTACCGGCTCATTCCGTCGAGCGTGGCGGCCGGCTGTGCGGGAAGGCGCCGCCACGCGTCGGTGGTCGCCGCGGGGCGCAACGCCTCGGCGACCAGCCGCACCCGGCGCGAGCGTGCCCCTTCACGGTCGCGCTCGTGGCTTTGTTCTGCGGTTCGGGAACGCGCGGCAAACAAAGGCAAGTCAGACAGGCTCTCAAAATTGCGGGCGGGGATGGGGTCCTGAGAGCTCGGCGGCCACTCGCCGACCTCGGCTGCGCTCAAATCGAACGCGCGCAGCAGACCCGCCATGAGATGTTGCGGATGGGTCTCGTCCTCTTCGATCGCCGACCACTCCGCGTCGTCGCGGCTGCGATCGAGACCGGGGAGGATCACGGCACCCTGCTCGAGCCTGGCGATGAGCGAGAGCAGCTCCGCCACTGCCGGGATGCCGCCAATAAGCCCCGCAGCGATCACCGGATGGCGCGGCGGAGAACGGCACCAAATCGCGGCTTGCCGTTCCAGCAGGCGATTGCGCCGGGTCGCGGCGTCGAGGGCCCCCTCCTCGGCGAGGATCCGCGGCCAATGTTGCGGCAAAATCTCGAGCAGTCGGCAGACGACGTGCCAATGCGCCGCCAGGCCCTCGGGTACCAGTTCCGCGATCCTCCCGAAACTCGCCCCCTCGGTTGCGGCCCGGTCGAGCAGCCGGGCAAGGCTCGCCGCGAGTGTGGCGGCTTGTCCGGGCAAAAGTGGCAGCTCGTCGCGCCGTTCGCCCCAGCGGAGGACCAGACGGGTCAACAGCAGCCGCCGTCGTACTTCTGAAATTGGCGGCGGCACCATCAGGTCCTCGTCGCTGCCGTCAAATACCCAGATCTCGTCCGCATCGAGATCGCCGATTGCTCGCATGCGCGGCAGCAGGAGTGGCTTTCGTGAGGGTTCTCGCCCAGACGCGACAGGCAAGAAGACCTCGCGCAATGAGCGCACGGCGCGCCGGGTCGGCAGCAGCACCGTGACACGGGGCAGCTGTATCGGATCGGCGCCGACCAGGTCGAGCAACCCAGCTGCTAGCGTCGCCAGAAACGGCCGGTGCGCTGAAATGGTGTAGACTTTGGGTTTCACAAATTCGGTGACTTTACGAGACGCGGTTATCGCTCCCCGCGATGCGATAAAAGCCGCTCACGGGTGGCCGCCAAGCCTTGGGGCGTTCCGATATGGTACCATTCGCCATCATGCACTACGGCGCGCAGACGCCCCGCTCTTTCGGCCAAGTCAAACAGCCGGACCAGCGAGAAAATGCGGTCGGAAATCCCGGCGAATGCGCGGCGGTGCAGCAGCTGAAGACCGGCGAACAGAAACGGGGCGGCTTCGCGCTCTCCGCGGCGGCTCGGGCTGCCCGCCCGGTCGAGAAAATAGTCGCCGCTGCCCTCGTAGCCGACCGCCGCCACCACATGCTGCAACAACAAGACCGCGTCGGTGCGCTCGGAATCAAAGGCGGCGGCGAGGCGCTGCAGGGCAGGCTCTCTGCCGTCGAGCCAGAGGACGTCGCTGTTCACGACGAAAAAGGCCTCGTCGAGCAACGGCAGCGCCGCCGCGACGCCGCCGCCGGTATCGAGCAGTTCTGCCTCTCGGGAAATCTCGATGCGCGGATGGTGGCGGCGAGCAAGTTGCTCAGTGATCATCGCCGCCTTGTAATGCACGTTGACGACGACTCTCTCGACGCCAGCTAGGGCCAAGCGATCGATTGTATGATCGAGCAAGGTCCGTCCGTTGATCTCGATAAGAGGTTTTGGGGTCGTCTCGGTAACCGGTCGGAGCCTTGTGCCGAGCCCGGCAGCAAGCACCATCGCCGTCCGCGGCGGCCGCGTCATGCGCAAATGTGCCGTGCCGAGCGCGGCAGGTGACGGTCGAGCCAGCGAGCGATCGGAGTGAGGGCAGGGTGCGCCAGGTCTTCTTCGAGCAGCCGCCAGACCCGGGGCAGGTGAGCGAGGTAGCGCGGCTTGCCGTCGCGCCTCCATAACCGCGAGAAGATTCCAAGGATCTTACAATTGCGTTGCGCCGCGAGAATTGCCGCGGAGCGCAGGAAGGCCTCCCGGTCGAGGGTCGGAAAGGCGCGAAGATAGCGCTCGGTCATCGCCGAGCGCAGCTCAGCCGCCACATCACGCCGGGCGTCTTCGAGAAGCGATATAAGATCGTAGCTCAGCGGGCCGCATACGGCGTCTTGAAAATCAAGCAGGCCGCAACCCTGCACCCCGGAGCGGCCGGGAAGCAGCATCAGGTTGTCGACGTGATAGTCGCGCAGCACCAAGGTGTCATCCGGCAGTGCTGCATGTGGCAGCACCATTCGCCACAAATCGAGATATTCGCCGCGCGGGCCCGCGGCGAGCGGCTTTCCGAGAGCGGCGGGAACATACCAATCGACGAGGAGCACCGCCTCAGCCAGGAGCCGCCCGGCATCGTAGACGGGGAGGTGGGGAGTTCCGCAAGTTTTGACGGCCTGCTGCAGCTCGATGAGCGTATCGATTGCCAAACCGTAAAGGGCCGGCTCATCGGCCCCGCGGTCGAGCAGGCGGGTATAAGTATCGTCGCCGAAATCCTCGATCAGCAAAAAGCCGCGCATGCGGTCTTCGGCAAACACCTCGGGGGCGCTGAACCCGAGCTGACGCAACAGCCGCGAGACGGCGATATAAGGGGCGACATCCTCTTGCGGCGGCGGGGCATCCATCAGCACGGCGCATCGGCCGCGGCCGCCGACGCGGTAATAGCGCCGGAACGACGCATCGCCGGCGAGAGGGACCGGCTTGTGCCCCTCCCAGCCGCATCCGGCGAGAAACGCAGCCATCGCCTGGTGCCGGTCTATGTCGCGGGAAACTGCCTGAGCCGCAGTGAGCGCAAGACCCTCGCCATGCGAACCGAGCGCGCTTGGGTCAGGCATTGGCCGTCATCATCGCGAGTCGCGCCCGCCATTCCGCGCTCGGATCCAACAAAAGACTCCGCGTGCCGGGCTCGGAGCCAAATGTGAACGTGATCTCGAGCCGCCGCTCGGGCAGCAACGGACCGATCCGCTCGGGCCACTCGACGAGCGAAATTCCCGATGCGAATGCGTCCTCGATGCCCAGCTCCCATGCCTCATCAGGGGTGCGAAGCCGATAAAGGTCGAAATGCCAGATCGCCGTCGGGCCTGGATTGTATATCTGCACCAGCGTAAAGGTCGGGCTCGGGATGTCGTCGGGCTCACCGCGCGCGCGGATAAAGGCGCGCGCAAACACGGTCTTTCCGGTGCCGAGTTCGCCCTTGAGCGCAATAACGTCAGCCGGCTCGGCCAGGGCGGCGATGCAGGCGGCGAGGTCAGCAGTCGCAGTCTCGTCCGGCAGATCAAAAACCATCATCGTCTAGACGTTGTATAAGGTGGCCGTAGCTAGACGCAACATGGGCGGGCCGGGTAGCGATACGCTCGGCGCTCCGCGGTTGCCGGCATCGCATCAGATTCTGCGTTGTCGTTTTCGCCCGAATCGGGCCTGGAACGCGTCTAGGCCGCCTGTCGGCTCTCGACTGGGTTTGCGGCCCCGGCAAAATCGCCCGGAGCCGCCGGGAGCCGGCAGACAATCGTGGTTCCCCGACCGGCCGCTGTTTCGATGGAGACGGTTCCGCCGTGCAATTCGAACAGGCTCTTTACGAGCGACAGGCCGAGCCCTGCCCCCGACCGCGTCGTCCCGGGTGCAGAATTTCCGAGTGCCCGGTCCGGATCGGGGAGCGTAGTGCCGAGCCTCGTATCGGCTACCGTCAGCAATAACTCATCGGCCCGGCGCTCTGCCGAAACGCGTATCGAGCCGCCCGGCGGCGTGAATCTGATTGCGGTGGACACCAGATTGAAAAGCGCCTGCTTGAGCCGGCGTTCGTCGGCCGCTATCACGCCGATGTCGGGCGGGCAGCTCAACTCGATTTCGAGCTGTCCGGCGCTGACGCGCGCCCGGGTGAGCGCCAGCACGGCTTTCAGCATCTTCAAAACCTCGACGCGGCCGCTCTCCAGAACCAGGTGCCCTGCTTCGATCATCGCAAGATCGAAATTGTCGTTGACGAGCGCCAGCAGCTGCTGCGAGCTGTGGAGGATGCTGTGGCCGTATTCGAGTTGCCGTGGGTTCAGATTGCCGAAATACTGATTGACCAGGATGTCGGCAAAGCCGATCACCGCGGTCAACGGCGTCCGCAACTCATGCGAGACATTGGCAACGAATTCGCTCTTCAGGCGGCTTGCTGTTTCAAGCGCTTCGTTGCGCTCGCGCAATACTCGTTCGTACCGTGCCGTGTCGGTTACATCGAGATAGGTCAACAACACGTCGCCATCGGGCAGCGGGACAGCCGCTTCCTGCAAAATCGAGCCGTCGTTTCGGTGAACCAAGCCGCTCGCCAGAGCGTGCGTGGTGACCCTTGAGACAGTTCTCTCTTTCTGTGCAGGCCAATCGCCTCCCTCATCGAGCAGAGTGCGGGTCTTCTCGAGCACCTCGCCGATATGAGGCTCGCCCGCCACGTCGGCTTCCGATAATTCCCAGAGGGCCAGAAAGGCCGGATTGTGGAGCTTCAGCCGGCCGTCGCTGCCGTACACCGCAATGGCTTCGAAGAGATGATCGAGAGTAGCCCGCCGCACCTTGGTCAAGGTGTTGCACGAGCGTTCGAGCGCCAGCCGGTCGCTCACGTCCTCATAGACGAAGGTGAGGCCCCCAAAGGGATGAGGAGAGATGGACAGCAGCAAGGTGCGGCCGTCGGGCAGGTGGAGCAACTCCTGCTGCGGCCGGATCACAGTGGTGAACAGCCGTAGCTGTTCGCGTTTGAACGCCCGGAAGTCAGCGGCTTCCGGCAGACGACGGCACTCCCTGAGGCGCTCCAGAACCTCCTCGAAGGAGGGTTGAGCGGCAAGCCAGTCCTCGGCGATGCCCCACATCGAAGCAAACGCCGAGTTGAAGAAGATGAGCTTCCTGTCGGGGCCGTAGATCGCGACGGAGGCCCGGATGGCTTCGAGCACCTCGGCATTGGCATTGACGTGCCGCCACAACTCTTCTTCCGCAGCTTCTCGGTCTGTGCAGTCCACGGCAAAGCCGATTGTGCCTTCCGGCCGGCATGCCAGCTCGCCGATTTCGACCAGCCGGCGCGAGCCGCGGATTATCACGTGCCGGCGCTCACCATTGCGGCCGCCGGAAATCAAAATCCGGTTTTCCGTAATGGCTAGGTCAGGGGTGGCGTCGACCGCGCTCGCATAGGCCCGGTTGCAGTCGATTAGGACCCCATCGGCGCCGCGCCGCCAAATCGGCAGCGGAACGGCGTCCAGCATCTCCCGCAAACCGGCCGCTTCCCCACGCGCAGATTGGGCCGCGACCATGGCCGAAGCATCGTGCACCCAGAGCACAGCGTCGCCGCTAGCGGCGCGCCACCCGTCGATTGTGTAGCCGGCCGTGCGGCCGGTCGCAAAAGTGACCGAGAAGGGAGTGCCGTGGGACCGGAGGGCCTGCCGCGCCCTCTCCAGCTGTTGCGCTCCGGCGGCCGGCAATTTTGCGAGGAATCCCTGATAACCGGGCGCGCTGCTCGAATGGTGAACCTCGGTTCCGTCAGCGCGCCAACGGAACCAGTCCAGCGGAACTGTTTCCAGCACCGCGCAACGAGCGCGCGCTTCACGGAGTTCGCTGCGCGTCCGCCACAGAGCGGCGACCGAAACCAGCGTGGCGGCTAGCCAGAACGCAGCGATTGTCTCGAACAAACCATTCGGCCTTGGTATTATTGCGGGCGGACACCGGTGGTGCACCGATCTCCGGTTGTCCGCATACTAAAACCGAATTTACCGTATTACAAGAGCATTATGCCAGATAATATAGTTAAAGTTGTAGGGCAACCAGCAAGCGGCTTTGCCGATAATTATCAAAAGCAGGCCTTCGGGCTCTGCTAACACGTTTGTCCGGAGCCCGCAGGAACACCAAAAAAGACACAATCTCCGCCCATTTTTCCCTCCCGTCGCTTCCCCGCTTCAACGGGTGATGGATCTCGACCGGTTGCCGGCGCACCCCAAATCAAGAAGGAGGGCGCTGGCACCCTCTTTACTGGGGGTTGACGGCCAGACCGGCAGCTCCCGCGCCGGCGCGAATATTACTGAAGGACGTCCTCTTTGGCGGCGGGGGCGGCGGGGTCTTTTCGGCGGCGGGTACAATCAGCTAATGGCTTCGGCATAACGGCTGCGGCAAGGGCAATGCCAACGGGGGGGCGGGTCGAGCTTCCTCAACGGCGGCGCGGACGGCGCCGGCAGTCGTTCCTATATTAACGCCCTCTTGCGGTTCCGGATCAGCGCACACGATGGACTACTGAGATTCAA
>JAFASL010000910.1 GCA_019244535.1 Alphaproteobacteria bacterium | reverse complement strand
TGCTGAACCGCCGGCTCGAAGAGGCGCGCTGGCTCGCCAGCGACGAATACAGCATGGCCGACATCATCACCTTCCCGTGGATCCGCACCGCCACCCAATCGGGCGCCCGTTTCGCGGAGCGCGGCAGCATCGATCTCGACGACTACCCCGCCGTCAAACGCTGGCATGCCGAGATGGCTGCGCGCCCCGCGGTGCAGCGCGGCCTTGCGGTGCTGGCCGATCAGCAACGCGACCTGCAGATCAGCGACACCGAGCGCGAGAACATGTTTGGCAGAACCCAGTTCACCGTGCGCTAAGCCTCACACCTCGAGCCATCAGGGCGGCATCGGCCTTCAGGACGGCGACCACCGCCGACGAAGCCTGAGCGTGCGCAGGCTCGCGCGCGGGCCGACGAGGACCGAGATGACGTAGGCAATGCCAGCAACGAGGACGATCGACGGCCCGGAAGGGAGATCGAGGTGGTACGACAACAAGAGGCCGAGAAAGCCGGAGGCGAAGCCCAGGGCGCTGCTGGCGGCGCTGAGCGTACATAGCTCCCGAACCCAGAACCGCGCTGCCGCCGCGGGCAGCATCATCAGCCCGACAGCCATCAATGTTCCAAGCGCCTGAAACCCGGCGACGAGGTTCAGGACGACGAGCGCGAGAAAGATCGTGTGGACAAGCCCGCCGCGGCCGTCGACTGCGCGAAGAAAGCCGGGGTCGAAGCATTCGACAACGAGGGGACGCCAGATCGCCGCGAGTGTGAGGAGGGTTATCGTAGCCACCACGCCGATCAGAATGAGCGCAGTGTCATTGACCGAGAGGATGGAACCAAACAGCAGGTGCAACAGGTCGAGGTTGCTGCCGTGCGTCGATACCAGCAGCACGCCGAGCGCCAGCGAGATCAGGTAGAAGGCCGCAAAGCTCGCATCCTCACGCAACGGCGTCAGGCGCGTCACTAATCCGGACAGCAGCGCAACCGCGAGGCCCGCGGCGGCTCCCCCAGTGCTCATCGCCGGCAGCGACAGGCCCCCGAAGATGAAGCCGAGCGCAGCGCCCGGGAGAACCGCGTGCGACAGCGCATCACCCATCAGACTCATGCGGCGAAGCACCAGAAGGGTACCGACCGGTCCGCCGCCGAGCGCCAGCGCCATGCACCCGACAAGCGCACGCCGCATGAACCCGAATTCGGCAAAGGGACCGAACACCAGATCGTACAGCGTCACCGGACCGACCGATCGCTCCCGACACCGTCCTGCCACAGCGGACCGCTTTTATTCTCTATTACACGATGGTCCCGCTGCAGAGCCGGCGTTGCCCAGCTTTCCGGGTCGGTCCAGTGATGTCCGGCGTTGCCCGACCACGTCTCGGCCACGCGGCGCGCGCGGCGGAGATTACGCGGCATCAGAACGTCGCGCGTCGGCCCCCAGGCGACCGGCTCGCATGCTAGCAAGAGGGTCTCCGGGAAGTAGGCGCGAACTTGATCGAGGTCGTGCAAGACGGCGGCGACGGTTCGGCCCTCCTGCTGCCAGCTCGCGATCAAGCGCAGCAAATCCTCGCTGGTGCGCCAATCGACCGCCGCCAGCGGCTCGTCGAGCAAGATCAGCCCGGCATCCTGTGCAATCAGGCGGGCGAAAAGGACCCGCTGGAACTGGCCGGCCGAGAGGGTCTCGACCGGCCGCCGCTCGAACCCTTCGAGGCCCACTGCGGCAAGCGCTTGCTGCGCTCTCTCGCGCAGCTTGCGGGTCGCCCCACCGGTCCAGCCAATTCGGCGCCAATGGCCAAGCAATACCGTCTGCAACACTGAAATCGGAAAACCCCTCTCGATTTCCGCGTGCTGCGGCAGATAGGCGATTGTGCCGCCAACTTGACCAGCCGATCGGATCAGCCCGGCGGCCGGTCGCAACAGGCCGGCCATACCCTTCATCAAAGTGCTCTTACCCGAGCCATTGGGGCCGACAATCGCGGTCAACGAACCGCGGATGAAAGCGCCGCTCAGGTTGCGGACCGCCGGATTGCCGTCGTATGCCAGCGTGACATTGTCGAGAACCACCGCGCGGTCCGGCGAGCCGTTCATGAGCACGCCCAGTAGATCGCCAGCCATAACAGGGCAGACGCGGTTGCGGCGCGCGCGAGCCGCTCCGCAATGCTCTGCTCCATCAGGTCATGATCCAATGCAGCCCGGCAATAGCTGAGCAATCTCCGCCCGTCTGCGATCATCGTTGCGCCGAGCGGCAGGCCGGGCATAGCCCGCGGGCTTCGACAACTTGGCGCTCGACAGCGAAGCCCCTCCGCTCGCCGAGCCGCCGCAGACTTTCGACTATCTCTTCGTCGCGCAGCTCCTCGGTGGCGCCGCAATCGTCACAGATCATGAACTGGCTTTCGTGCGGATGCTCGATATCGGCGCAAGCAATGAATGCGCTCGACGTCTCGACCTTGTGGATCAGCTTGTGCGCCAGCAGGAACTCGAGCGCCCGGTAGACGGTGGGCGGCCCGAGCTTGCCGCGGCCGCGTTGCAGTTCGCCGAGCAGCGCGTAGGCCCCGGTCGGCTGATCCGAGGAAAGAATCAGTTCGAGGACGCGCCTGCGGACCGGCGTCAACCGCGCGCCACGCCTCTTGCAGATCACTTGCGCGCGCGACAGTGCGGTTTCGATTTGCCGAGCGATCACCGGGCAGGCCTCTCAAGGGCGCGGGCAGGTCCGACGTGGCATGTTATAGCGTAACACCAAATTCAAGCAAACGGTAACGGCTCGCGTAGTCGAAGACGCAGGCTCGATTAGAAAGCATAAATCGCGTCGCATTCGATCCTCGGCCCGACCTGTTCTGCCTGTTTTATCAGGTTGAGATCAGGTGAAGCTGTTTCGGTTCGAGCCCTTCGGTGTCTTGCTATTATCACATTATAGCGAATTTGTCAATATTCGAGCCCGCGCGACTGCACCGGCCAACCGGCCGTCGATCGTCATGCACGCACGGTTTTCCGGATGGAAAATGTGCTGCCTCGCGATCTGGCGCCGGCCCGATTGAAACTCCTATTCGCACAATTTCTGCTATCCCGATAGCGCCAAAGGGTTAAGGGCAGTTGAAGCGCCGGATATTGGGCAGCGCGCTGACGCGATCCGCTGCTGACGCGCGATGCTTGCCAATGCCGGTGCCCGGCTCTAACAGTGCGCCGGGGAACCATGCGAATAGACTTGGCAATCCTGGGAAAGGGAAGTCGCTCGGCGGCCCTCGTCTGGCGCTTGGCAGGCGATTTCATGCGCCCGCATCTGCCGCGGGTCGTGCTCGCATTTTTGCTGATGGGGCTCGCAGCGGCCAGCACCGCAGGGCGCGCCTGGTTGATGCAGCCGGTTCTCGACCGGATCTTTGTGGCGCGCGAGGGCTCGCTGTTGCTGCTGATCGCCGGCGGCGCGTTTGCTCTTGCTCTGATCAAGGGTCTCGCCGATTACGGCGAGGCCGTGCTGATGACCCGTGTTGGTCAGCGCGTCATCGCCGACGTGCAGATTGCGCTCTTCGCGCGGCTGATGCGGGCCGATCTCGCGTTTTTTCACGCCCATCCGAGCGGCACCTTGGTCTCGCGCTTTACGAGCGATGCTGCGCTCTTGCGAAATGCCACGGCAAATGTGCTGGCAGGCATCGGCAAGGACGCGGTGACCGTCATCTTCCTGGTCGGCGTGATGTTCTACCAGGATTGGCTCCTCGCGCTTGTTTCGTTTTTTGTCTTCCCGTTGGCGATCCGCCCGATCGTCGCGATCGGGCGGCGCATCCGCCGGGTCACCGCCAATGCGCAGGCCGAGATCGGCGAGTTCACGACATTGCTGAGCCAGACCTTTCAAGGCGCCCGCCACGTCAAGGCCTACGGCATGGAACAGTATGAGGAGCGGCGCGCCGCCGGACTCATCGAGCGCCTCTTTGCGCTGATCGACCGCGGCACGCGAACCCGCTCGCGCGCTTCGCCGCTGATGGAGGCCCTCGGCGGGACGGCGATCGCCATCGTTATTCTCTACGGCGGTCACCAGGTGATCAGCGGCGCCCGCACGCCAGGCGCTCTGTTTTCGTTCATCACCGCGCTGCTGCTCGCCTACCAGCCGCTGAAGAGCCTTGCCAACCTGAACGCCTCCTTACAGGAAGGCCTCGCCGCCGCCCAGCGGATCTTTGAGGTGCTCGACGTCGAGCCGACGATCCGCGACATGCCGGGCGCCAAGCGGTTGTGCATTGGAGGCGGCGAAATCCGCTTCCACAAAGTCTCCTTCGGCTATGTTCCCGGCACGATGGCGATCGAGGACCTGTCGTTGACGATCCCCGCCGGCCATACCGTGGCGCTCGTCGGCCCATCGGGCGCCGGGAAATCGACGATTCTCAACCTGATCCCGCGGTTCTTCGATGTCGGCACTGGGAGCATCACGATCGACGCGCAGGATGTGCGCCGGGTGACGATCGCCTCGCTGCGCGGTGCGATCGCGCTGGTCGCCCAGGAGATCAGCCTGTTCGACGACACGGTTCGCGCCAATATCGCCTACGGCCGGTTCGGCGCATCGGCGGCCGAAATAGAGGCAGCAGCGCAGGCGGCCGACGCCGACGCCTTCATCCGCCAGCTCCCGCAGGGCTACGACACGATGGTCGGCGAGCACGGCGTCCGGCTTTCGGGCGGGCAACGCCAGCGCATCGCCATTGCCCGCGCAATGCTGAAGGACGCGCCGATTCTGCTTCTCGACGAGGCCACCTCGGCGCTCGACAGCGAATCGGAACGCCACGTGCAGCGAGCCCTCAACGCACTGATTCGCGGGCGTACCACGCTCGTCATTGCGCACCGGCTGTCGACGGTCCAAGGAGCCGATCTGATCTGCGTCGTCGATCGCGGGCGTATCGTCGAGACCGGCCGCCACGCGGAGCTGCTGGCGCGAGCCGGGCTTTACGCGCGGCTCTACGCGATGCAGTTTGCCGAGCAGCGCGACGCCGCGACGGTGTAGTGGCGCATGCTGATTTCGGCCAAACCAGCCGCTCCGCGACGGCTTCTGCGCAATGCTCGGCTGCGGGCGCTGGCGTGCTGGATCATCCAAGGTTATATCCGCCTCGTCTACGCGACGAACCGCTGGAGCGTCGAGGGCGGCGACCAGCCCCGCCGCCTGACCGGCGAGGGGCGGTCCTTTATCGTGGCGTTCTGGCATGGCCGGCTGCTGATGATGCCCGTCGCATGGCACCGGCTGACCGCCTTTCACATGCTGATCTCGGCCCATCCGGACGGGCGGATCATCGCCGGTGCAATGACCTATTTCGATATCGACACGATTGCCGGCTCGACCCGCCGCGGCGGGTCGGCCGCGTTCCGCACGATGCTGAAGCGGTTGAAGGAGGGAGCCTGCGTCGGCATCACCCCCGACGGACCGCGCGGCCCGGCCATGCAGGCGAGCGTTGGGATCGTCAACATTGCCCGACGGGCCCAAGTGCCGATCCTGCCGCTGGCCTATGCGACGAGCCGAAGGCGCGTGCTTGGCACCTGGGACCGCTTTCACCTGGCGCTGCCTTTTGGCCGCGGCGTTTATTTGTGGGGCGAGCCGATCGAGATTTCCGCTGACCTCGACGAGGCCGGCCTCGAGGATGCGCGCCGTCTGGTCGAGACCCGCATGGTCGAAATGGTTCACGAGGCCGAGCGCCGCGTCGGGCATGCCGCTGCCCCGCCGATCGCAGTGGAGGCCGCGCGGACGGCGCCGCCCGCCCTAGGCGACTGATGCAGCCTGCCCTCTACCGCGCTCTTACACGGCCGTTGACGCCGCTGGCGCTGCTTTATCTCGCGCGGCGGCGCCAGCGCGGCAAGGAGCATCCGACCCGCTTCCGCGAGAGGCGGGGGTGTGCCGACGGTGCCCGGCCTGATGGTCCCTTGGTCTGGGTGCATGCCGCCAGCGTCGGGGAAGCGACCGCAGTTCTGGGGCTTATCGAGCGGTTGCTCGATGGCCGGCCGGGTCTCGAAATCCTGATCACGACCGGAACCGTCACCTCGGCCCGCCTGCTGGAGAGCCGGCTACCAACGCGCGCCCGCCACCAGTTCGTGCCCGCCGACCTGCCGAGTTGGACCGCGCGGTTTCTCGATCACTGGCGACCCGACTTGGCGCTCTGGGTGGAGTCGGAGCTGTGGCCCAACCTGGTCTTTGCAGCGCAAGCTCGCGGCATTCCGATGGTGCTCGTCAATGGCCGGCTGTCGGCCCGTTCGTATCGCCAGTGGCGACTCTGGCCCGGGCTTATCACATCGGTGCTGAGCGCATTCGATCTGTGTCTCGCGCAGGATGAGCATCAGGCGGATCGGTTCCGCTCGCTGGGCGCCCGCAGCGTAAAAGCGATCGGAGACCTCAAGGCCGCGGCGCCGCCATTGCCGTTCGACTCGGCTGAACTGTTGCGTCTGCGCGGCTCGGTCGCTTCGCGTCCGCTTTGGCTCGCTGCCAGCACACATGCCGGCGAGGAAGAGGTCGCCGCGCGCGTTCACTGCGATCTGGCTGCAAAACACCCCGGTCTGCTGACAATCATTGTTCCCCGCCATCCGGCACGCGGCGAGGCGATCGGTGCAATGCTGGCGGGCCACGGGCTGCGCATCGCCCGGCGCGCACGCGGCGAGGCGGTCACTTGCGATACGCAGATTTATCTCGCCGACACGATGGGCGAGCTCGGACTATTCTACCGGCTCGCCGGAATTGCTTTCGTCGGCGGCTCGCTGGCCACTAAGGGCGGGCACAACCCGCTCGAGCCCGCGCGGCTCGGCTGCGCCGTACTGCACGGCCCGGATATGAGCAATTGCGCCGCAATGGCCGATGCATTGGCGGCGGCGCGCGCCGCCGAAACCGTGAACGGCGCGGCTGCGCTCGGGCAGGCGGTGTCGGCGCTGCTCGCCGATCACGGCTTACGCGCCCGACGGGCCGCCGCCGCCGCGGACGTCGCGGCTGGGGGCGGCAACATTCTCGACATAGTGCTGGAGCGGCTGGCCCCGTGGCTCGACCGGATCGCGCCGGCGACGGAACCCGCACCGCCCTTGCGTTGGGTGCGAGCCTGATCCGCTCCGTGCCGGCCTTCTGGGCGCGGCCCCCGGGACTGCTCTCGGCGCTGCTACTTCCGGCAGGCGCGGGGTGGGAAGCCGCCGGGAGGCTGCGGCAGGCGCTTACCCGGCCGTATTGTCCGCCGGTCCCGGTGGTGTGCGTCGGCAACCTAGTCGCCGGCGGTGCCGGCAAGACCCCGGTCGTTCTGGCCCTGGCTCAGTGGCTCGCATCGCGTCGCATCGCGGTCCATATTGTAACGCGCGGCTACGGCGGTAGCCTTGGCGGACCCGTGCGGGTCGACCTAGCCGGGCACGACGCCACAGCGGTTGGCGACGAGGCGCTGTCACTCGCGGCGACTACGCCGTGCTGGGTGGCGCGCGACCGGGCCGCAGGCGCCCGCGGCGCTGTCGCGGCGGGAGCGCAATTGGTATTACTTGATGATGGGTTCCAGAACCCCGGTATCACCAAAACCTTATCTCTCCTTGTCGTCGATGCCGGGTACGGTTTTGGCAACGGACGGGTGATCCCGGCAGGCCCGTTACGTGAGAACCTTGCGCGCGGCCTCGCCCGCGCCGATGCCGTGATATTACTCGGCGCCGATGCT
>JAFASL010000648.1 GCA_019244535.1 Alphaproteobacteria bacterium | reverse complement strand
GCGAACGCTGAACGGCCCACAAGGAGGATTAGCCTTCTGTTTGGTAGCACTCGATAACGCACAGTTCGGCCAGCCACAGGTGCCGCCGGCGCCCGCCGTCGCCAGCGACCAGAATGCCACCGAACTCCTCGAACACTATTGGGCATCTCTGCTGCGCGATGTTGCGTTCATCGATTACCCGTCGAACTCCGCAGTCGCTCAAGCAGCGGCGGAACTCGGGTCTCAGCTTACCTATCTGGGCCCGCGCAACAGCAGCGGCCAAATCACGCCGAATCTGCTCTTCCGGGGAGGCTTCCCGGGCGAAACGCTGGGGCCGTACGTATCCCAGTTCTTCCTTCAACCCACCTTCTTCGGCTCTCAGCCCATTGGCCAGCAGCAAGTCACCTATCTGCCGAACATCGACTATGGAACCGGCTTTGCCGAGTGGCTGAATATCCAGAACGGCGTTGATACCGGTTTTCGAAACCAAGTTGATCCGCAGCTCCGCTACCGGCGTAATGGCCGAGATCTCGCGGCCTTTACTCATGTGGATGTGCTCTTTCAGGCGTACTTTACGGCTTTCCTGGTGCTCGCGGGCATCGGTGCGCCATTAAATCCCGGCAATCCTTACATCGGTTCGCGGACGGAGAACGGCTTCGGCACGCTCGGTGGCCCCGATATCGCGGGAACGCTCACGGCAGTGGCTACGGTGGCCCTGAATGCGGTGTGGTATCAAAAATGGTTTGTGCACCTCCGTCCTCGGCCGGAGGCCATAGGCGGCCTCGCCCATTTGATCAGGACCGGGCAGGGGAACAAAACCGATGTCAAACTGAGCAACGTCATCCTGAACTCGCAGGGGCTCCAACAGAGCTTCAACAAGTATGGGACTTGGCTGCTGTCGCAGGCTTTTCCCGAAGGTTCTCCGACGCACCCGTCCTACCCGACAGGCCACGGAACGGTTGGCGGCGCTTGCATCACGGTGTTGAAGTTCTTCTTCGACGGCGATTTTGTGATCCCGAACCCGGTGATGCCCACGCCCGATGGCCTGTCGCTCGTTTCCTACACTGGTTCGGATGCGAACCAGCTCACCGTCAATGGCGAACTCAATAAGCTCGGCCACAATGTCAGTTTCGGTCATGGAATCCACGCCGGCATCCACTGGCGCAGTGACACCGACACCTCCTTGCTGCTAGGCGAGGCAGTGGCGCTCAGCTTCCTCAATGATAAGGCAAAGACGTACAACGAGCCGTTTACCGTCACCTTAACCAAATTCGACGGGACGATAGCGACCATCTCCAACCAATAACCGCTCGCGACCGTAACGGGAAAGTATATTCCCACTGGCTCGGGTATCTGGCTCATCCGCGTTTAGGTATCTTGCCTGCTGACTGGTTTACCCGGATCGTCCACGTTTAATGCCTTCAAACAGATCCCGCTCGGCGGCGATTAACCTCGTCAACCCGTGGCCCGACCGGCTTTCCATCTTTAGGGAACCGTCTCGCATAATTGGCAATTGATCTGTTGCCCTCGGTTGCGAGGCAGGATCCGGCTGGTCAGGCAGTCGAGCTTTATCGGATGGCGCTCTGCCGCGATGTGAATCTCTTCGATTATGTGTCCGATAAGTTGGGGTTGACCCACGACGCCGTCGAATTGTCGAGGCTCAAGGGCTTCAACGGACCACGGGTCAAAGGCGGCACGGTCACGCCGCAGCCCTGTTCCGGGGGCTTACCGCTGGGGACTCGATCGGGCCGTATGTGTCCAGTTTTTTGCTCAAGCCGTTCGCCTACGCCTCATGCGATGAACCGACGATAGGCATGGATACGCCCGGTCTTGGCCACATGACCGAGCAACCTTCATGGCCGCCACAATCCTCTAAGCCGGTCGTTTACGTGGTGGAGCGGCCTGGGCGAAGCGGCTTGACCCACCGCGCCACGGGGTTACGCTGGCGAGATCGATCTGCTGAAGCAGGGACGCCGGGGGCAGTGTCGGAATCGAGGGTAGTAGAACACAGGTTTGCGGTCATTTTGTGCGCTGATGTCGTCGGCTATTCCCGGCTGATGGGGATCGACGAAGAGGGCACCCTAGCGGCGCTAAAAGAGGTCCGCCGTGATCTGGTCGACCCGAAAATCGCCGAGCACCGAGGCCGTATCGTGCGGACGATGGGCGACGGCCTGCTTGTCGAGTTCAACAGCGTCGTGGATGCGGTGCGCTGCGCGGTGGCGATCCAGCTCGCAATGGTAGACCAGAGCGGCGATACGGCGCCGGACCGACGCATCCGCTTTCGCGTCGCGATAAACATGGGCGATATCGTTTCCGACGGCGATCTGATTTATGGCGACGGCGTAGCGATCGCTTCGCGGATGGAGGCGCTGGCCGAACCGGGCGGGATCAATGTCAGCCGCGCGGTGCGCGATCAGGTCCGCGACCGGCTGCCGATCACGTTCGCGGATCTCGGCGAGCACGAGGTAAAGAACATTGCGCGGCCCGTGCGCGTCTTTCGGGTTGTCCTTGAAGAGAAGCCAGCCGCGCCGTCGAGCACCGCCCCCCGAAGAGCCGCCGCGCCGCTCGACAGGCCGGCGCTTGCGGTGTTGCCGTTCCAAAATCTCGGCGGCGATGCCGAGACCCAGTTCTTTCTCGACAGCGTGGCCGAGGATTTGATCACCGAGCTGGCACGGGCGCGATGGTTTTCGATTGTGGCCCGCAATACCAGCTTCAACTACAAGGGCAAGGGCGCCGACTCAAAGCAGGTCGCGCGAGAGCTCGGCGTGCGGTACGTCGTCGAAGGCAGCCTCCGCAAGGCGGGCAGCCGGGTCCGCATCTCTTGTCAGCTTGTCGAGGCGGCAAGCGGTCAGCATCTGTGGGCCGATCGGTTCGACGGCACCCTCGAAGACACGTTCGACCTGCAGGACAGGATCACCGAAAGCGTCATTGGATCGGTCGGGCCGGTCCTGCGCGGTGCCGAGATCGAGCGGGCGCGGCGCAAGCCCGAAGCGGAGCAGGACGCCTACGACCTTACCGTGCGGTCCTTCCCTCCGACCTTTGCCGAAACGCCGGAAGACAACGAGCAGGCACTGGGCCTGTTGACCGAGGTGCTGGAGACCGCTCCCTGCTATGCGATGGCCAATGCCTTGGCCGCCTGGTGCTACCAGCAGCGCCATCTGATGGATTGGCCAGGCGCTCAGCCTGATGACCGGGAAACCGCGAGGCGGATGGCGCGGGTCGCGATCACCGAAGGCACCGATGCACCGCTCGCCCTCGCCTTGGGGGGCGCCGTGCATGCCGCGTTGACGCGTGATCATGATTTTGCGCTCGCCGCCCTTGACCGCGCGATGATGATCAACACCAACGCCGCCGTCGTGCTCGGCTTTGACGCCCTGACGAGGTGCATTTGTGGTGCCTATGACAGCGCCATCGAGCACGCGGAGAAGGCGCTCGAGCTGAGCCCGCTGGAGCCGCTTGTCTATCACGCGGAGTTCGCGCTGGCGTTTGCGTGTCTTCTTTGCGGTCGCGCGGAAGAAGCGGTCGCGCACGCCCGCAAGGCGATTGAAGCCAACCGCAACTTCGTCCTCCCCTATTGTGTATTGGCGGCGGGTTGCGCGCGACTCGGCCATGCAGAGGAGGCGTCCCAGACGGTGCGCCGCCTGATCCGTGCGGCTCCTAATTTCCGTCTGGCGTCGCTCCGCAAGATCCGGTTCGCCGACGCATCGCGTCTGCAATCCGATCTCGAATTGCTGCGCGAAACGAACCTCCCCGAATGAGGCGAATTGCCAAGACGGCAGGCGGCCAAAAAGTCACGCAAGTGTGAGCCAGGTCACATATAGTCCCGACGACGCGGTGCATTGTCGCCGCATCTCTTGACAGGTGTGCAGCTGTCGTGTCGGAGGAGACAAGGGGGCGCGTAAGGCGCCGGCTTGCAGCGATCCTGGTGGCGGGCCTCAGCCGGCTGTTCCCCGGTGAGGAAAGGGAGAACTTCGCCGGGCTGCGGGCGTTTCTGACCGATGTCATCGATCCTTTGACACCGGAATTTGAAGGCAACATCTTCAAGCATACCGGCGATCTGGTGCTGATCGAATTCGGCAGCGTCGTCGAGGCGACCCGCTGTGCCGCCGCGCTGCGCGACGCAGTAGTACAGCACAATCAGACCCTGCCCAACGAGCAGCGCCTGGCAATGCGCATCGGGATCAATCTGGGCGACATCATCGCCGAGCGCGGTGATTTTTTTGGCGACGGCGTCAACATCGCGGCGCGGCTCGAAGCGCTGGCCGAGCCCGGCAGCATTCTCGTGTCGGAAATGGCCTATCACCACGTCGCCGACAAGCTGGACTTTGATTTCGAGGACCTCGGCCCGCAAAGCCTCAAAAACATCAGGAGGCCGATCCGCGTATACCGGATGGGGGCCGAGATTACGGACCGACCGGCCGGCGTCGAACACGCCGAACCCGCCCTTGCGACGAGCCCTTCGGGGTTTGACGACCGCCGCGCGATCGCCGTGCTGCCATTCGCGAATTTCAGCGGTGACCCGGAACAGGAATTTTTTGCTGACGGGATCACCGAAGATATCATTTCTCTGCTTGCCGGCTGGCGCGCCTTCCCGGTCATCGCCCGCAACTCGACATTCAACTACAAGGGCCAGACGGTCGACGTCAAAAGGGTCGGCGAAGAACTGGGCGTGCGTTACGTATTGGAGGGGAGCGTGCGCAAATCGGGCCGGCGGGTGCGCGTTACCGCCCAGCTGATCCGAGCCGATACAAATCATCACATAATGGCCGAGCGTTATGACCGCGACCTTACGGACTTGTTCGAATTGCAGGACGAAATCGTCACGGCCATCGCCGGCGCGATCGAGCCGGAACTCCTCAAATTCGAGCGCGAGCGCATCGCCGATCGTCCCCAGCACAGCGAGGACGCCTACGAGTTTTATCAACGCGGGATGTGGTACCACTACCAGCACAGTAGCGCCGACAATATCGAGGCGCAGAGCTATTTTCGGCGCTCCTTGGCGATCGACCCGGATTACCCGCAAGCGATCGCGGCATTGGCGATTGCGGTGTGTAATGCGGCTTATCTCGGCTGGTCAAACGACACCGATAGGAATTACGAGGAAGCGTTCGAATTGTCGCAGCGCGCCGTATCACTCGACGCACGGTATCCAAACGCCCGTTTTGCACTGGGTCTCGTCTGCATGTGGACAAGCCGCTCCGATCGGGCGATGGCGGCGTTTCGGGAGGCGATTAACCTCAATCCCAGCTTCGCCGCGGCGCATGTACTCCTCGGGCAGATGTACCTCTACGGTAATCGTCCCGAGGAGGCAATCGGGTTAGCCGAGAAGGGAATTCGACTCAGCCCGAGCGATCCGCGCCTGTTTATCTGGCTGCCCGCGCTCGCCGGCGCGCATTACCAGCTCGGTCACTACGAAGAGGCGGTCGAGATAGGCCGTCGCGCGTGGGCACTCAATCGAAATTGGCCTGCGGGTCTGCGTTACGTGGTTGCAGGCCTGGGGCAGCTCGGGCGCATCGACGAAGCGCAACGCGCACTCACGGAATTGAGAAAGCTCGATGCCGGGCTCGTCTTCGTCGAAGGCATCCTGACCCGGCTCTACGCCGATCGCACCGGTGTCGACCATTTTCTCGACGGTCTTCGCAAGGCCGGGATGGATTAGGATACACCTTTCCGCCCCGGATTGACGTCAAGTCATATTTGCTGGGTTTGCTGGGCCGCCAGAACGGCGCCGATGCGCAAAGCCAAACCAGACCGCCCAGACCGCGAAGCCGGAGAGGATGGTTGCGACGCTCGGCGGCTCGGGAACTGGCGACTGAAAGATTAGCGGGTCGATCGTATCGGAGTGGAGTTCCGGCGAGCA
>JAFASL010000582.1 GCA_019244535.1 Alphaproteobacteria bacterium | reverse complement strand
TCCCTTCTGGCATGCCCGCCCGGCGTAGACCATCGAAGATGCGCCCGATTTCACGACGGTAAACGGAACTCACGACATCGACCGGTACGGACGAGCGCTCCGCCGCGAACCGCGTGACCGTCATATCCGGCTCGACCGCCATGTATTGTGCCAAGTGACGCCGGGCGTTCGCATCGTCGCCCGAAAGAGCCTCGGCTGCCGCCAACCACGCTTTGCCGCGGAGGTACCCGGGGTTACTGTCCATCAATTGAGACAATGCGTCTACCGCTTCCGCGTCGTGGCCCAATTGCATCAAGGCGCGCCCGAGGCCCTGCAACCACATCCAGCGATCCGGATCGCGCGGCGCGATCGCATCCGCACGGCGAAACCACTCGGCCGCCTCCTGCGTCTCGCCGAGATACAGTTTGTTCAGCCCCATCTCTTTATAGAAAAATGGCTCCCCCGGATTGCGGGCAATCACCGCCGCGGTCGCGGTGATAGCTTCGGCGAACCGGCCGCGAGCCCGGTGGAGAAGCGCACGCGCCTTGAGCACGCCCGTATGCTCGGGAGCGAGCGCCGCGGCGCGAGAGAGCAAGGCCTCGGCCTCGTCCAGCAGGGCATCGCGACCTTCCAGGCGGTACAGGTTCAGCACTTGGTAAGTGCTCAGTGTTGCGACCCCGACCAGAGCGTCGACGTTGTCGGGATCGAGATCGAGCGCCTCACGGAACAGCTCGACCGCGCTGGCCGCATTCTCCCGTCGCTTGCTGTCGTTAGCCAATGAGCGGGCACGCATGACCAAGTCGATGACGTCACCGCCGCTGCTGCCCGAGTTCCCGCGCGCCGCTTCGCTGCGGACCATTTCGATCCCGACACTGCGGGACAGACGAGCGACGATCTCGTCCTGGACCTCTATGATGTCTTTGCGTTCCTTGTCGAACCGCTCGGCCCACAGGTGCTCATCGGTGGCTGCATCGATCAGCTGAGCATTCACCCGGACATGACGCGCGTCCGCCAGCACGCTGCCCTCCAGCACATAGCGCACGCCGAGTTCCTGACCGACCTGGCGGATCGCGACCTGCCGGCCCTTGTAAGTGAAGGCCGTGGAGCGTGAGATCACAAAGCTGCCCGGCAGCGCCCGCGACAGATCGGTGATCAGGCTGTCGCAGATCCCGTCGACGAAGTAGTCCTCGCTCGGATCCTGCGAAAGGTTCAGAAACGGCAGGATCACGATCGACATTCGTGGCCGGAGCGGTGAGGAAGCGGCGGCGATCGAGGACTGGTCCGGCAAGGGCGAAGATGCCCGTTCGTTTTCTGTCTCGAGGGGCGGCGGCTCAGCGACCGGAACAGTACCGGGGGCCCACCTTTCGCCCTCTGAGCGAACGCGGGTCTCACCGGTGAACTGATAGCCTCGCCCGGCGACCGTCCGGATCAGGTCGCGGTCCGCGCCGAGGGTCTTGCGGAGCACCGAAATCTCGGTCGGCAGCCGGTGCTCCTCGACGATCCGGCCAGGCCAGACCCGGCTCAACAGCTCGTCCTTGCCGACCACAGCCCCTGGCGTCTCTACCAGCGCCAACAGCAGATCAAAGGCGCGTCCGCCGAGCCCGATCGGCTGGCCGTCGGCGAGCAATTGGCGGCGACGCGGCAAGATGCTGAAGCGGCCAAATTCGATGATCGCCGGCGGGTCAGACAGGCGAACCATGACCGGCAAATTTTAAACCATGTTGCCGGAGGAAATCACAGACTTTCGCCGCCGCCGCGGACGCGGGCCGCCGAGCCTGATTCGGCCGGCTGTCGGCCCAATGTCCCGAAACGGCCAAAACCCGCCATAGCGCGCAGGGTCGGAAGGGGCGAATTACGGGCCGTGACTGGGATTTATATTTTCGGAGAACATCACAGATTTTCGGAGAAGACCCCGCATCCCGAGCCGGATAGCGTTGCTGTCGTTCAAACACTTTGTTCGCAAGACCAGGAGATCGAAATGTCAAACGCGACGCACAGCGCCGACGCCTGCCAGTGGACGGCGACAACTATACACGGGATCGACACGGTCAACCTCACGGTCAAGGGCGTGTGTCAGGAGCCGACACCCGGCTTCAAGCTGACGCTCAATCCTGTGAATTTGCCCGGAGCGGACCCGTCCACATTGACGCTCGTGCTGACTGCGGCTCCCCCGACCGGAATCGAGCCGCAACATGTCACTGCAACCCCAGTGGAGTATAGGCAAACTTTCGTCTTACCAAGAGCCCATCCTCCCACGAACGTGGTGATTTTCGAGCGCGCCGCGACGGTCCATGTGAACGCTCAATCACCGGGCCCGCTTTAGGAAGGCCAGTAGCGCCAGGCCAAAAACGGCTGCCAGCGTGTGTACGGCGGTTCCGGGGTGGGGCGTAGCGGTCGCCCGCAGGTCCAGTACAATACGGGGCCCCGACCGTCGGGCACGGCGCGAAAACGGCCTAGGATCGGATCGTCGATTGCCGCAGGCGCCTTCGGGCAACCGCAAATCCCACGGAAACAGGATAGCACCGCCGTCCAAAAAATCTATAAGGGCGGCGGTGCGTACAAAGCGGTTTGATCGCCGCGATTCGGCTATCTGCCAGTTTGCCGCGTGGCTCTATGGCGAAGTTTTCACACGGTTTCACGCCTTTTCGCATGAAGAGGCCGGGTGATGGCGCAACAAATCTCGTTCTGTGTGCGGCACGCCAGAAACCCTCCGATTGAGGGATGTCGCAATGAACTCAAGATTGATCGAAGGAGACACGACTATGGCGAGAGTAGCAATCCGGCAATCCACCGCGGTTTCCGCCAGCAATGTGACCGGTGATCGGTCGCAGAGCCTACTGGCATTCGATCTTCTCGACCTTTTATCGCCGCTGTGCCAGCGGTAATTGTCTGCCAATCGTACAGTATCCCAAAACGCCCGCGTAGTCGGGGCAAGATGGTCGTCTCACCTCGCCGGGGTAGTGCAGGGCATATGAGGACCCTGCCTTGCCACACCGGCTCAAAAGCTCGTCCTTGCTGACCACCGTCCGTGACGCCTCAATCAGCGCCATCGGCACGTCGAAGACGCGGCCGCCGAGCCTATCGGCCGGCCGTCGGTCTGGATCCCGAAACCCCAAACTCCACCATCGCGGGTGGGGTCGGAGAGGCGAACCGCGGGCGGTGATTGCAATCTATATTTTCGAAGAAAATCACAGATTTTCGGAGAAGACGCGGCATCGGAGGCTGCATAGCTTTGCTGATGCGGTCAACCTGGCCGCGGAAGTTGAAAAAGGAGATTGAGATGAAAATAAACATCCCCGATAACCAGAAGCCGCCGCTCCCGCCCGGCGCCCGTGGAGGGCCCCCGCCCCAGGCCCCGAAGACCGCCCAGGCCCCGAGGCCCGCCCCGCCCCCGCGCCCGCGGACCCCGGAGCCGGGACAGGCGCCGAGGAACCCGCCGAAGTTCCCCCCAAGCCAGCCCAGGCCCCCGCAGGTGCCGGAACCCCCGCGGGTGGCGGAACCCCCGTCCAGGGGGATCATCCCCAGTGTTTCTACTGCGGAGGAGGGGGGGGCTGAGGTGGTTACTAGTGTGGAGGTTACTGGGGGGGAAGTTGCTGGGGTCAGTGCTGCTGAGGTGGCTGGGGTTGCAGTTCCAGTTGTGGGAGCACTGGTGGCAATCGGTGCAACTGTGGCTGGCGTGGTGTTGGCCATTAAAGACGACAATAACAAGCGTGAGGCGTACACGAAACAGTTCGTTGCACAAACAAGTAACCACTTTCCGGACTGCAACATTGTCATTTGCCACCCGCAGCACAGGGTTGCTGGCCCACATGTCGTGCACCAGCACCACGAGCTGCCAATGACCGTGGGAACCTGTGGGTACGACAGCTACGCCTCACCCAAGGGTCAGCCGTTCCTATTCGAAAATCAGGGCGACGGTGGCTACATCAACTGGGCCTTTGTCGGCGAGTTTAGCCGCAACGGGAACACTCTCACGGCGGCTTCGAAACTACCAACTCCGACGTTCGCCGCGCCTCCGTCCCGACCCGCGCCGGTAGAACACGGCGCCCCGGTTGGGCACGGCGGGAAAACGGCCTAGGATCGGAACGTCGATTGCCGCAGGCGCCTTCGGGCAAGCTGCTAATCCCGCGGCAACAGGATAGCACCGCCGTCCAAAATCTATGACGGCGGTGCATCCAAAGCGATTTGGTCGCCGCGATTTGACTATCTACGGGTTTGCCGCGTGGCGCAACATATC
The DNA here is from genome assembly GCA_019244535.1 of Alphaproteobacteria bacterium. GTDB lineage: Bacteria > Pseudomonadota > Alphaproteobacteria > ATCC43930 > CGMCC-115725 > AP-15. The sequence goes on along the minus strand of JAFASL010000582.1, from coordinate 1,322 downwards.
TCGTGCGGTGTAATGCACGCCGGAAACCCTCCGTTTGAGGGTTGACAAATGAGCCCAGCATTGATCGAGGGAGATGAGTTATGGTGAGAGTGGCAAGCAGACTATCTAACGCGGCTTCAGCCAGCAATGTGACAAGTGATCGGTCGCAGAACCTCCTGGCATTTGATCTTCTCGACCTTCAGGAATACACCCAGGAGAGGGCCTATTCGCCCAGTGCGGGCAAGAATTTCCATCTCTTCTTTGTCGGGCGCGACGATGTCCACGACGTGCTCAAGCACGTATTGTCACGTGTGAGAGTGTCACTGTACCTCAACATGTTTGGCTACGATGACGACGAACTCAACGAGATTTTAATGGCAAAGGCGATGGATCCGAACATTATGATGCTGATCACGCTGGACAAGAGCCAAGCCGGCGGCAGGCACGAGAAGATGCTGCTCGACGCCGACAAACAGCATGCTTTGGCGGAATTCAACACGCATTTTGTGATCGGCCAATCGGCAACACACCAGATCAGTCACACCAAGGGATTTGTGGCGGATAGCAAGGTCGGCGGCGAGGGATCGGTCAACTGGTCGGCATCGGGCGAGGGGATGTTCGTCGTCACCGCAAAACCAGGCGGACCGGGCTACAAGGCGCAAAATAATACCCAGACGATCTTTACCGACCCCGACTCAGTAAGCCGATTTCAGACTGAACTGATTGCCGAGCACATAACCGCAGAAAAGCAAAATAATGCTCCACCAGAACGCCGGCAGAAAACGCTGACAGCCGCGCAGCTTCACTAGCCTGAAGTTCCGCGGCTTTGTACGCGGCCTCTGCAGACAATTATCGCCGCTGCACCAGCGATAATTGTCTGCCAATCGTGCAGTATCCGCAAACGCCGGCGTAGTCGGGGCAATATGGTCGTTTCACCTCGCCGGGGTAGGGCAGGGCATACTCTTACGAGTATCCGCGTGGTCGCGGTGCGACCGGTCAAAAGTCGCGAATGGTACCCTCATGAAGAATTCACCTCATCACAGTGTAGAGCATTGGCGGCGCTCAAGGGGTAATCGACTACGGGTTGGCCACTTCGAAGTCGGCCACCATGCGTTGCAGTAGCGCTAGATAATCGCGACAGACTTCCGTAGCCCTGCGTTCGGAGCCGTCATCATAATGCAGCTGTAAATATCCGAGCGCACGGTGGGGGGAGCCACCGCGGCAGGTCACCGTAATCGAAAAGGCCGTCATGAGTCCGGTATCTAACGCCGCCGCAGTGCGGCCTCACGCCACGGCTCGAACTGCATTGGTGCAACTCGGCGGCGCGCTGAACGGCAATCCGA
>JAFASL010000574.1 GCA_019244535.1 Alphaproteobacteria bacterium | reverse complement strand
CCGCACGCAAGGTGGAGACCAGCACCGCCGAATTGGATCCCGCGGCACGCTCCCTTTGGGAGGCGCTGCGCGCTTGGCGGCTCGAGGAAGCGCGGCGGCAAGAGCTGCCGCCCTATGCTATCTTTCATGATTCCACCTTGACCGAGGTCGCCCGCCGGCGCCCCGACTCGTTCGCCACGCTGGCCCAAATCCCGGGGGTGGGGCGCAGCAAGCTCGAGCATTACGGCGCCGCCATCATCGCGCTGATCGCCGGGAGCCCACCTGTGGTGCGTGGCTGAAGCGCGGTTGCAATCCGGGACGATCCATGTTGTTTTCCCGAATTGCTGTCTCACCGGTGAGACAATGCCCGCTAAGTTCGGCGTTTGGTGGTGCGGCCCGGGCGCAGCCGCGATTTTCGTTCTGGGGCTCCTGTTGGGACGCGCGCCGTCAAGCGCGCAGGAAGGACAGTTCTTCCGCATCGGCGCAGCAGCAACTTCGGGGACCTTCTTCGAAATTGGCGGCGTGATCGCCAGCGCCATTTCAAAGCCGGCCGGGTCACCGCCTTGCGAGCACGGCGGCAGTTGCGGAGTTCCGGGCCTGGTGGCGGTGACTCAAGCGACGCAAGGGTCGGTCGAGAACCTCCGGCTCATCGCCTCAGGTCAGATCGAGTCTGGAATAGCACAATCCGATATTGTCGGTTGGGCTTATGCGGGGACCGGAATTTTCGCTGCCGAGGGACCGCTGAAAAGTTTGCGCGCGATTGCTAGCCTTTTTCCGGAAACGTTGCAGTTGGTGGTCCGTGGCGACAGCGCGATCCGAACCCTCGCCGACCTTCGGGGTAAGCACATCTCCTTGGGTCAGCCGGGTTCGGGCACGCTTGTCGATGCCCGTACTGCACTCGCCGCCGCCGGGGTGACCGAGCAGGATTTCGACGCCGAATATCTGCGGCCCGGCACTGCTGCCGCTGATGTCAAGGACGGCACGCTCGAGGGCTTTTTCTTAATCGGCGGAGTGCCGGTCCCGGCCATCCGCGAGCTCGCGTCGGCGGCTCCGATCCGGCTGGTTCCGGTCGACGCCGACGTACTCGCGAAGATGCGAGAGAGCTCGACCGCATATCAGTATTCGGTCATTCCGCCTGGGACCTATCCGGGGATCAGCGTCGAGACGCCGTCAATCGGCTTTCACGCGCTTTGGATCGTATCCGCCGACGCACCCGACGATCTGATCTATGCCATTACCAAGGCGTTATGGAACGACGCCACTCAGCGTCTTCTCGAGACGCACGAGCCGCTCGGCAGTCAGGTCCGGCTGGAGAACGCGCTCGCCGGCCTTTCAGTGCCTTTGCATCCGGGAGCGAAACGGTTCTATCGCGAGGCCGGGCTGCCGGTAAATGAAAATGGCATCTTCGGTAAGCGGGAGTGAACCATCACAAAAAAGGCTGAAGGAACAAGAATGAAGAGTGCTCAGGTGTCTTGGTTGCGAGGCGCGTCATGATTTTCCTCGACCACCTGCGCGACTATTTCTCGCCGCGAGAGGTCGTAAATACTTCGCCTCGCGTGTCGGATCAGGTGAAGTGCACGACTTGTTACATGTGTGCGTGCCGTTGCGGGATCAAAGTGCATCTCCGGGACGGTGCGATCCGGTATATCGAGGGCAACCGGGATCACCCAGTGAACCGCGGCGTGATCTGCGGCAAGGGCGCCGCCGGCATCATGCAGCAGGCTTCCCCTGCAAAGCTCACAAAGCCGCTCAGACGAGTTGGCGAGCGCGGCTCCGGCGAGTTTCGCGAGATCGAGTGGGACGAAGCACTGGCGACCGCAATAGACTGGCTGGCCGCCATCCGCGCGACGGATCCGAAAAAGCTCGCGTTCTTCACCGGACGTGCTCAGAGCCAATCCCTGACGGGTTATTGGGCGGCGCAATTCGGGACGCCGAACTTTGCGGCCCACGGCGGCTTTTGCTCGGTCAACATGGCCGCTGCCGGTATGTACACGCTGGGCGGCAGCTTTTGGGAGTTCGGCGAGCCTGATTGGGCGCGCACCCGCCTCTTGGTGATGTTCGGCGTCGCCGAAGACCATGATTCGAACCCGATCAAAATAGCGCTATCCGGCTTGCGTCGGCGCGGCGCGAAGTTCGTCTCGGTCAACCCGGTACGTACCGGCTACTCAGCGATTGCCGATGAGTGGATCGGCATCAGGCCCGGCACCGATGGGCTCTTCGTGCTGTCTCTGGTCCACGAGCTGCTCAAGGCCGACCGAATCGATATCGATTACCTGGGCAGATACACCAACGCTGGCTGGCTGGTGATCCAGGCGCCGGGTGCGGCGGACCACGGGCTCTTCGCCCGCAATGAGAACGGCGAGCCTCTCTTGCTTGAACCGTCGGGCTCGCTCGCTAGCGGTGTAGCGCCTGGAATTTCGTTCCGGCTCATCGGGGACGCCGTGCTCCCCGATGGCCGCCGTGCGGTGCCCGTGTTTCAGCTCGTCGCCGAGCGCTATCTGGATCCGAGCTACGCGCCCGAGCGGGTCGCCGAGACCTGCGGGATCCCGGCGGTGACGATCCGGCGGGTCGCCGCCGAGATGGCCCGCACTGCTTTCGAGGACGAAATCGAGCTCGCCGTGCCTTGGACCGATTGGGCGGGGCGGCGCCACCAAACAATGCGGGGCCGTCCGGTCTCGCTGCATGCCATGCGCGGCATCTCCGCCCACTCGAACGGGTTTCAGACGTGCCGCGCGCTGCACTTGCTGCAGATCTTGCTCGGGACGATCGATGTCCCCGGCGGTTGGCGATACAAGTCGCCACACCCCAAACCAGCGCCGCCGGGACCTAAGCCGGCGGGCCGTCCGGAGCACGTTGCCCCGGGCAAGCCGCTCCCGGGTATCCCGCTGGGTTATCCGCTGTCGCCCGAAGACCTGATCCTCGACACCGAAGGAGAGCCCTTTCGTATCGATAAGGCTTTCTCGTGGGACGCGCCGATCGCCGCGCACGGCATGATGCACATGGTCATCCAAAATGCGTGGAAGGCGGACCCGTATCCGGTCGACACCCTCTTCATGTACATGGCCAACATGGCGTGGAACTCGGCGATGAACACCGCCGAGACGATGCGGATGCTGCGCGATAAGGATCCGGCAACCGGGGAATACCGCATCCCGCGGATCATCTATTCTGATGCTTATTATTCCGAAACGGTCGCCTATGCCGACCTCGTGCTGCCCGACACGACCTATCTCGAGCGCTGGGATTGCATATCCTTGCTCGACCGCCCGATCGGCTCGCCGGACGGGCCGGCCGACTCGATCCGTCAGCCGGTCGTCACACCGGATCGCGATGTCCGCCCGTTTCAGGACGTGCTGATCGAGATCGGGGCTCGTCTCGATCTGCCCGGTTTTGTGACCCCCGAGGGCGAGCCCCGCTATCCCGGCGGCTACGCCGATTACATCGTCAACCATGAAAGGCGGCCGGGGGTCGGCCCGCTGGCCGGCTGGCGTGGGGCCGATGGGGAGAACGCAGGACGGGGCGCACCGAACCCGCATCAGCTCGAGCGCTATATTGCAAACGGCTGTTTCTGGAAGCATGAGCTGCCCGAAGAGCAGCTCTATTTCAAGCACGCCAACAAGGCTTATCTCGAAACTGCCGTCAGGATGGGATTGATCGACAATCCGGCGCCCATCGTTCTGCAACTCTATGTCGAGCCGCTGCAGTGCTTCCGTCTCGCAGGCCAGGGTTATGGGAGTGTGCTGCCGCCGTCAACGCATCGCGAGCGCATCGCGACCTATTTCGACCCGCTGCCCTTCTGGTACATGCCGTTTGAGGAGGCGCGCATCGATCGGACTGATTTCCCGTTGCACGCACTGACGCAGCGACCGATGCAGATGTACCACTCGTGGCATTCGCAAAATGCGTGGCTGCGCCAGATTCTCGGCAGTAACCGGTTGTTCGTCAACCGGGCAGTCGGGCGCGCAATGGGCCTCAACGAAGAAGATTGGGTGTGGCTATCGAGCCATCGGGGCCGCATACGGGTCCCGACCAAGCTGATGGACGGGGTCAATCCTGATACGGTATGGACCTGGAACGCGATCGGCAAGCATGCCGGCGCTTGGAACCTCGATCCGGATGCTCCCGAGTTTCGCAAAGGATTTCTGCTCAACCATCTGATCTCGGAGCTGTTGCCGCCAGATCGCGGCTATGACTTCGCAAACGCCGACCCGATCACCGGTCAAGCGGCATGGTATGACCTGCGGGTGCGGATCGATCGGGCGACGCCGGCCGAAGCGGATATCGCCTTGCCCTTACCCAAAACGCCCGCACACCCGGCGTCTCTCCGTCCTCCACCCGCGATACTGCGTTATTTCGCTGGAGCCCGCCACGAGGGGTCGGCGCAATGACCTCACTCCCCGAACCGCAACTCGGCCAGAAGAAGCTCGGCCTGGTGATCGACCTCGATATTTGCGTCGGCTGTCATGCCTGCGCGACAGCGTGCAAGGAATGGAATGCCAGCGGCCATATGGGGCCGCTGCCCGATTTCAGCCCTTATGGCGACAGCGCCTGGGGCGTGTGGTTCAACCGCATCCACTCCTTCGAGGAAGGTAACGGTGAGGGCGCCCGCACCATCCATTTTCCGAAATCCTGTCTTCATTGCGAAGAGCCGGCCTGCGTCACCGTGTGCCCGACGGGGGCGTCCTACAAGCGCGCCGAGGACGGCATCGTGCTAGTCAACGAGGCCATCTGTATCGGCTGCAAGCTATGCTCCTGGGCTTGCCCCTATGGCGCGCGGGAATTCGACGCGGACGAGGGGGTCATGAAGAAATGCACGCTGTGTATCGACAGGATCTACAACGAGCATTTGCCGCCCGAGGATCGACAGCCCGCATGCGTCATGGTGTGCCCAGTCAATGCCCGCCATTTCGGCGATCTGGGCGACCCCCACTCGGACGTGTCGGAGCTGGTCGCGCGTCGAGTGGGCGGCGATCTGATGCCCGAGCTCGGCTACAAGCCCGTCAACAAATATCTGCCCCCCAGAACGGCTCGCATGGCGACCGCCGCTCCTGTAGTGCCGGCACCGACCGATGATGGGTCTGCCGGGGACCGAATGCTGCGCTGGGTTGATCGACTGCTTTCGCGCTGACGGGAGAAAATGCATCCGGCGTTTTCGATCGTCTTCTTCACGACGGCTTCGGGCGCGGGTTTCGCGCTGCTGCTGCTGCTTGGGCTCGGAGCGCCGCTTGCGCTGCTACCCTCCAGCTCGAGCTTTGGCTTCACGGCGCTCGCAATCGCGCTCCTGCTTGCCGCCGGCGGTCTGGTTTCGTCGGTCTTTCACCTCGGCCGGCCGGAGAGGGCATGGCGGGCGTTCTCGCAATGGCGTTCGTCTTGGCTGTCTCGTGAAGGCGTATTTTCCGTGCTGACCTTCCTGCCAACTGCGGTGTTCGGCATCGGCTGGGTGTTTTTCGGCGCCACGATGGGGCTAGTCGGCCTTTGCGGAGTGTTTGCTGCGGCCCTCGCGGCGGCGACGATTTATTGCACCGGCATGATCTATGCGTCGCTGAAGCCGATCCACCAATGGCATAATTCATGGGTTGTGCCGAACTACTATGCGCTCGGTCTTATGAGCGGCTTTCTCATTCTCAATTTCCTCGTGCGTTTCTGGGCGCCGCACCCGATCGGCGTGGCGGTTTGCAGCCTTTCGGTCGTGCTGGTCGCATGGTGGACCAAAGAGCGGTATTGGCGTTTCATCGACACCACATCAGCACGCAGCACCGTCGCAAGCGCGACGCTGCTCGGGAGCCGCGGCAGGGTCCATCTGTTGGAGGCACCGCATACGGAGGAGAATTATCTGCTGAAGGAAATGGGGTTCCAGATTGGGCGGCGGCATCGGCTTCGGCTGCGACGCATCGCCCGGATCGCCAGCTTTGTTCTGCCCGTCTTACTGACGCTTCTCGCGCTGTGGTTCGGCGGCGCGTTCGGAGGAATCGCGGCGGGGCTCGCCGTCGTCAGCGCTGCCCTGGGCCTCGTTGTCGAGCGCTGGCTATTCTTTGCCGAAGCCAAGCACACAGTGACCCTTTATTATGGCGCCGAGGCGGTTTGAAGCCGTCAAAACAGCAAAGAAATTTTTCTCAACGACGCAAACTGTTGTTGACGGGGTTGTGGGGCGGGCTTATAAGCGCGGCCCCTCTGCGGCGGGAGCGGCGGGGGATGGTTGTTTGAGATTGTGGAGAAGAGGGAAGGGATGCGCGGACGGCGGCCGTGGGGCTGCCAA
>JAFASL010000355.1 GCA_019244535.1 Alphaproteobacteria bacterium | reverse complement strand
GCATCCCCGCCTTTTGGGTTTTCGACCTTGATCACCTCGGCGCCAAGCTCGCCGAGGATCATGCCGGCATAAGGCGCGGCAACGCTGTGGCCGATCTCGATGACGGTAATGCCGGAAAGCGGACGGACGCTCGACATCGAGGGGTTGCTCCAAGCAGAGGGATCAGCCGAGGCCTTACCACCACGGAGGCGCTCGGGGCAGCGATTTGTCGGAGATATGGCGAGTACATCCATTTAGCCACTTCCGCCGGGAAGAATCCCGCATTGTCCTTTGACACGGTCCTCTCCGGCGGCTTCTGGCTGTTTTTGCTGTTATCTGCAGCAAAAAAAACAGCCAGATCGCCACCTCGTGCGTTTACCCAGCGAAGACCGCTGCCGCTCGCGAGCCGTATCAAGCACGGAAATAGGGCAATTTTGTTGTTGTGCATATGGCAATCCAACGGGCGATTCGGACAACTGGATGCGGCACTCCCGTTTGTCGCCTCCGCGCTGATCAGCGTACCAATGTCGCGAAAACCCATTTGCCAATCGTGCGATTGGTGATCGGCTCCCCGGGAGTTATCCTCCCCGGGAAGGAGAGAGGAGCGCGCGATGACCGACACGGCGACGATGCTGGCTCTCGGTGAGGACTACCCCGAATTGCGTGCTTCGGTGCGCAAAATCTGCGAGGGCTACCCCGGCGAGTATTGGCGCAAACTCGAGGCTGAGCAGGCCTATCCGACCGAGTTCATCAGCGAACTGACCCAGAGCGGATTTCTCGCCTCATTGATCCCCGAGGAATATGACGGCTCGGGATTGCCGCTGCGCGCCGCGGCGGTCATCCTCGAGGAGATCAACGCCTCAGGCTGCACCGCTAGCCAGGGCCACGCCCAGATGTACATCATGGGCACGGTGTTGCGGCACGGCAGTGAGGAGCAGAAGCAGCGTTACTTGCCGAAGATTGCGTCGGGCGAGTTGCGGCTGCAGGCCTTCGGCGTGACCGAACCCACCACCGGCTCGGACACCACAAAGCTCAAGACCCGCGCTGTGCGACACGGCAACCACTATGTGATCAACGGTCAGAAGGTGTGGACCTCGCGCGCTCGGCATTCCGATCTGATGCTGCTCCTGGCGCGCACGACGCCGGTCGACGAGGTCAGACGCCGCACCGACGGGCTTTCGGTGTTTCTCGTGGATTTGCGCGAGAATTTGGGCCACGGCGTCGAGATCCGCCCGATCGAGGCGATGATCAACCACAACACGACCGAGGTTTTCTTCGACAATCTCGAAGTGCCGCCGGAGAATTTGATCGGCGAGGAGGGCAAGGGCTTCCGATACATTCTCGACGGCATGAACGCCGAGCGGATCCTCGTCGCGCAGGAATGTATCGGGGATGGCCGCTGGCTTCTGCAGAAAGGCATCGACTATGCTAAGGAGCGCATCGTTTTCGACCGCCCCATCGGGCAGAACCAGGGGGTGCAATTTCCGCTGGCGCGCGCCTATGCAGAGCTTGAAGCGGCCGACATGATCTGCCGCCGTGCGGCTGCCTTATTCGATGATGGCAAGGAGTGCGGCGCCGACGCCAATATGGCCAAGCTGCTGGCCTCGGAAGCGACGTGGCACGCCGCCGAGGCGACGTTTGCCGCATATGGCGGTTTCGCGTTCGCAAAGGAGTACGACATCGAGCGCAAATGGCGCGAAGCCCGCCTCTACCAGACCGCCCCGATCTCGACCAACTTGATCCTTGCGTATATCGGCCAGCACGTCCTCGGCATGCCGCGCTCGTATTAATGTGTGGAGCTGAGAGGTTGTGAAAGAATTCGTCAGCCTATCATTTATACGCCTCCCCGTGGGCCTTCGCCCACGGACTGGTTCCGTGGGGGAAGCCGGGGTCCATTGCTCCGTCGTACGGAGTATTCATTGGTTGGCAGGACCTTGCGATTGCTCGACTTGCAAACGTGGGTGGACGAGTGGATCCCGGCTTGCGCCAGGAAAGCGACAAATGGCTTGCTTCCCGAACAGGCCCGCTCCCGATTTCTTCACAGGCTCCGAGGTCGGGGTCTTCGTCATCTGCCGATGACGCCAATGCCAGGTTTCGCGTAACATCCGCATCCGGATTAGGCTCCTGCCGGAGCCCCGGGTTCGATCTAACCGGAAAGGTGGCGGCATGTTGGCGATGTGGGTAAAGGTCCGGGTGAAGCCGGATGCGCGTGAGCGCTTCCTGAAAGCGATCGAGGTGGATGCTCTCGGTTCCGAGAGGGATGAGCCGGGCTGCATGCGCTTCAACGTTCTGCAGGATCGTCAGGACCCGAATCTCTACTACTTCTACGAAGTCTATCGGGACGAGGCGGCACTGGAAGCGCATCGGGCGGCACCGCATTACGCCGTCTGGCGCGCCGCGGCAGACACCTTGGACGGGGCGCCTGAAGCTACGCGTTGCAGTACCGTCTTTCCCGCCGCAGCCGGGTACTGGGAGCGAAAGAGCTCACCTGCCGGTTAACTCGCCGAAGGGCGAGCACGCGTCGGGATCGCGCTCGACCTGATCCTAGCCTGGATTGGCCAGCATCTCGTCGGGGTATTAGGCTTACGTTGATGCGGCCACAAGCAAGCCGAATGGGGCGCCGGACGTTTATTGGGGCCTCAGCGGCGGCGGCATTGCCAACGATGCCCGCCTCTGCCGATCCTCCGCAAACCACCGCGAATGGCCAGGCAATGGCGCCAAGCTGTGACACAGTCGTGTGGCGAACGATGGTGTCCCTACCCGCGGATGTCCCGGCGCTCAGTGGCCATACCGACACGGTGCCGGATATTATTGGCCGGCTCGGCGCGCCGATCGCGCTCGCGATATTCACCGAAGGCAATCACTTCCCTGCTCTGCTGAGCGGCGAGATCATTGAGCCCTTTCGCGCCTGGACGAAAGCGCGGCCGGAATATGCGCGGCTCACGCTTGACAACATAGTCATTGTGACCCTGCCGCAGCCGATCATCGTCAGCATGCTGATCCGGCAAGGGATATCGCTCGGAAATCTGATTTTGGAGGTGAGCCGCGCAAGCGGGTTTTATCCCGATATCGTCATGGGTGGAGCGGCGCCGCTCGCGCAACTGCGCAAGGCGGCGATCATCGAGAGCAAGGCGCGAATCTTCGCGCGGAACCGCGGGTTTTCACTTGTTGTCGCAGCCGGTAATCCGCTCGGCGTCAGGCGCCTCGATGATCTCGACCAGTCCGGTATCCGCATCATTATGGCGGGCGAAAACGAGCCGGGAGCGCGGCGCCAGTACATTTCGGCGCTGTACCAGCTGATGGGCGAAGAAACGACGAGGTCCATACTTGCCCGCGAGACGACAAGCTTTCCCGGGCGGCTTGGGATTCAGCACCGTGACGTGTTGCAGGCGATTGCTACGCGTACCGCCGATGTCGGGATCATTTTTCATCACTTGGCGCGCTATTACGCGGCGGCATACCCGCAACTTTGCTCAATGGTCGAGGTGCCGGGGGCCGAAAGGTTTTCTTCCACAATCGCATTGGTTTCGACGGTCGACCCGCCGCGGGCTTTGGCGTCCAAAGCGTTTTCGCAATTCTTTCTGGAGGTCGCCCGCGACATCTATCCGCGTTACGGGTTCGCGTTCATGAGCGAGGCTGATTTCGGAGCGGAGATCCTTCTCGAATAACAGGGCCTATCAGGAAAGGGATCGCGCGCAATAGGCTCCACGGCAGCGCGGCGATTTCGCGAAGTGTTGCGCCGGCCTCGCGCCAAAGCGACCGCGCCGGCGCACCCGCGCTAGCCGCAACGCGCAAGCCGGCGAGGTGGAACAATACCGTTGCGCGCAGCAAATGGGCGCGGTCGCTGACAAGTATTACGGAGCGCAATCCTTGAGCCTTCAGCAATCGCGCGGTCTCGCGCGCATTCTCGAAGGTGTTGCGCGAGACCACTTCTGTCACTACCGCAGCCTCGGGTATCCCGGAAGCAATCGCGGCCCGCCGCATCGATTCCGCTTCCGGCATCGGCCCACTGCCGCCACCCGAAAGGACCAGGAGTGGCGCCGCGCCCGCTTTGAACAACCGGATGCCAATCCCCAACCTCCGTCCCAGAGCCGCCGAACCGCGGCAGCCGAGGACGACAATGGCGTCGGCCTCAGAGCATTTGCCCGCCATCGACGGCGATATTCTGGCCGGTAACCCAGCCGGCAAGCGGAGAGCAAAGGAATAGCGCTACTTGCGCCACCTCCTCCGGCCGGCCGAGCCGGCCAAACGGGATGCTTCCGAGGATGCGGCCGTAAAGGTCCGGATTATTCGTCCTGACGCGCGCCCAGGTGCCCCCCGGAAATTCTATCGAGCCGGGCGCGATGCAGTTGACCCGAATTTTCTTGCGCGCGAGCGACGCGGCTTGGGTCAAAGTGTATTCCAGAATTGCGGCCTTGACCGCTCCGTAGGGCGGTGTGCGGACCGAGGCGCGAAATCCTGAAATGGAGGAAATATTAAGGATCGAGGCCGCCTCCGATTTTTCGAGGAACGGCAGCGCCGCCCGTATCGCCCGGACCGTCGCCAGCAGATCGACCGAGATGCTGGCCGCCCAGCCCGCTTCGTCGTCGCTCGTGCCGAATCCCGATGCGTTGTTGACGAGAATGTCGATCCCGCCGAGCGCATCGGCCGCTTCGGCAATATAGGGCGGGATCGCCGCGGCATCCGAAAGGTCGCAGACCGCCGCATGCGCCTTGCCGCCGTGCCGGCCGATGTCGTCGCGGGTGACGGCCAGCGCCTCGGCGCCGCGGGCGCAAATCGACACTCCGGCTCCCGCCCCTGCAAAAGCTAATGCAATCGCGCGTCCGATGCCGCGGCTGGCGCCGGCAACGACGGCGCGTTTGCCGGCCAGGTCGATCTTCATGCTTCCTCCTCGAGTTCACCCGGGTGCAGCATGCGATACCGTAAAGAGCAACGGAAGGGCTTAGCCGATGATCAAGAGCGTCTCGCTGCTCACCCGCAAGGCGGAGCTGTCGCATGAGGGGTTTGTCAAGCACTGGCGGGAGGTGCACGCGCCGCTCGCGCACGCAGTACCGGGACTTCGCCGTTATGTGCAGTCGCATATTGTCGGTGAGCGGACCCGCCCCGACATTCCGACGAGCGAGGTCGATGTCGATGGCATCGCCGAGACCTGGTACGACGATTGGGCCGCGATGGATCGTGCGAATGCCACTTCCGAGGCCAAAGCATTGCACGCCGACGGCGCCTTGTTCATCGGCCGGATCAAGAGCTTCATCACCGAGGAGAAGGTGATCATTCCGCGGGAGTGAGCATGAAGGAAGGCAACCTGCGTTATCTATCCGGCTTCGGCAACGAGTACGCCACCGAAGCGGTGCCGGGCACCCTGCCTGTCGGCCAAAATGCGCCGCAGCGTCCTCCGCGCGGTCTTTATACCGAGCAGATCTCGGGAACCCCGTTCACTGCGCCGCGCGCGGAGAACCGGCGGACCTGGCTCTATCGAATTCGGCCTTCTGCGATGCAACCACCGTTTCGCAGGATTGAAAACGGGCTCGTTCGCACTGCGCCGATCCAGGACGGGCCGCCTCCGCCAAACCGGTTGCGCTGGAACCCGCTGCCTTTCCCCGAAGAGCCGGCCGACTTTATCGATGGCCTCGTCACGATGGGCGGCAACGGCGATGCGAGCGCCCGCAGCGGGGTTGCCATTCACATCTACCGTGCAACGCAGCCGATGGAACGCATCTTCTGTGATGCAGACGGCGAGCTGTTGATCGTGCCGCAGATCGGGCGGCTGCGGATTGCGACCGAGCTCGGCGAGCTGGAGGCAGGACCGAGGGAAGTCGCGGTGATCCCGCGGGGCGTCAAATTCCGGGTCGCATTGCCGGACGGCCGCGCCCGAGGCTATGTCTGCGAGAACTACGGTGCCCTATTTCGGCTCCCCGAATTGGGTCCGATCGGGGCCAACGGTCTCGCCAACCCGCGGGACTTTCGCACGCCGATGGCGGCCTTTGAAGATCGCGGCGAACCGGTCGAAGTGGTCGTCAAATTCGAGGGCAATCTGTGGGCGGTCGAGCTCGACCACTCGCCGCTCGACGTCGTCGCCTGGCACGGCAACTACGCTCCTTACGTTTACGACGTTGCCAAGTTCAACACGATCGGGACGGTCAGCTTCGATCATCCCGACCCGTCGATCTTTACTGTCCTGACCTCGCCCAGCGAAGTGCCCGGCAGCGCTAATTGCGATTTTGTAATCTTTCCGCCGCGCTGGCTGGTGGCGGAGCACACCTTCCGCCCGCCCTGGTTCCACCGCAACTACATGAACGAGTTCATGGGCCTCGTGCACGGTATCTACGATGCCAAAGCAGAAGGGTTCGCTCCCGGCGGCGCTTCATTGCACAATTGCATGGCCGCACATGGTCCCGATCGCGCCACCTTCGACAAGGCGGTCGCGGCCGAACTCAAGCCCCAGAAGGTCGAAAACACGCTGGCCTTCATGTTCGAGACGCGCTTTGTCCTTCGGCCCACACGGTTCGCGCTCGAAACCGACGCTTTGCAGCGCGATTACGACGCCTGCTGGGCCGGATTCCAAAAGCTGTTTAAGGAAAAATAAGCACGAAAGAGCCCCTCACCCCAGCCCTCTCCCCGCGAGCGGGGAGAGGGAGGGCCCCGCGCAGCGGGAGGGTGAGGGGCAATGCGCGGCAGAACCTTACTATTTCACCGATGAAAAACTGGTCGGTTGGAGGATCTGGTTTTCGACCCGGGCGACAATCGCGCCATTTTTCTCGGTCTCGGCGCGGGCGCTGATCCACTCCGGGTCGGCCTGGAACGCCGCCCATTTCTTCTCGCGGTCGGCGAGCGACTCCCATTTGAGAAAATAATAGAGGGTTTGGTTCGAATCCCCGATCGCGACGGTCCAGAAGCCCGCCTGCTCGATCCCGTGCCGCTGCCATATTCTGGTTGTGATCGTGTCGAAGCGCTTCAGAAGGTCCGGAAGCCGGCCGGGCACGCAGTGATAGACGCGCAGTTCGTAAAGCATGTGATGTCATCTCCTCTGGAGTGGCGGTCAGAAAAGGTCAATGCAGCCGCGCCTCGACCCAGGCGGCAGCGTCGAGCAGCGCCTCGTCCCGGAAGCGCTGACCGATCAGTTGAATGCCCAGCGGCAAGCCGCTGCGGCCGTTTCCGGCGGGTAATGTCAGGCAAGGTGTCCAGGCGAGCGTCCATATGGCATTAAAGCGCGCGTCGCCGGTCGATATGAGCCCCCTTGGGGCTTCGCCGACTGCGCTCGGGGCGAGGAGCACGTCTACCTCGGTGAAAACGTCGTCGAGATTGCGGCGAAATGCCTCCGCCGTCTCGATCGCCTCGATATATGCGGCAAGCGGCAGCGACCGGCCGGGTGCAAGCAGTCCGTCGCGCAAGGCAGGGCTCAGTTTCTCGCCATGCACTTCGTACTCGTAGGCGTAATTGCGCGCCGCCTCGAATTCAAAGATACGGCGGTGATGATCGAGGATATCTGCCGGGGTCAATTTCACCTCGTGCACGGTTGCACCGGCCCTGCCCAGAACTCCTGCGACGTGCTCCAGCAAGGCATGGGTGTCCTGATCGGCATGTTCCCAGGCGGGGGTGCAGCAAAAGCCGATACGCGGCGCAGCAGACCCGCGGTCCACTTCGTGCGCCTGCTGGGCGACCAGAACGCCGCGCAACAGCGCGATGTCTTCGAGGCTACGGCAGATGATCCCCAGAGTGTCGAGATTATGACATTGCATCTTGATCCCGACCCGGCTGAACTCGCCAAAGCTCGGCTTATAGCCAATGACGCCGCAGAACGCCGCCGGCCGGATCACCGAGCCGCCAGTTTGTGTGCCGAGTGCCAGCGGTACCTGAAAATCGGCAACGGCCGCGGCCGAGCCGCTCGACGACCCGCCGGGAGTGTGGTCGGCGTTGTGCGGATGGCGGGTCGGTCCCGGGTGCCGGTTGGCGAACTCGGTCGTCACGGTCTTGCCGAGAATGATGCCCGCGGCCGCGCGGATCAGCGCGACGCACGCCGCATCGGCAAAAGGCCGGTTGCCGGCATAGATCGGCGATCCGTGTTTGGTCGGCATATCGGCGGTGTCGACAACATCCTTGATCCCGACCGGAACGCCGGCTAGTCGCCCCTTGCGCCCGGCACGGTCGACCGCGCGAGCCTGGGCAATCGCCTGTTCGGGATCGAGCCATGCCCATGCGTTGATCCCCACGCCGGCGCGAGCCTGCTCCAGGCAAGCGCGGATCAGCGCCTCGGCTGTCAATGTGCCATCGGTCAGCCGGGCCACCGCCTCGGTCGCCGTCAGACGCTCCGGGCCGCTCATCGCCGGACCTCCTCACCGAGCCGCTGTTCGATCCAGGACGCAACCCCGAGCAGAGCTTCGTCCGTATGGCGGCGGGAAACCACCTGGACACCGACCGGAAGGCCGTCTGGGCCGCTCCCGGCCGGCAATGTCAAGCAGGGCATGTAAAGCTGCGTCCAGACGGCGTTAAAGACCGCGGAGCCGGTATCGGCGAGCCCGCGCGGCGCCTGACCAGGCGCCGGCAGGGTGAGGATTGCGTCGAAGCCGGAAGCCCATTTTTGTGCGGCCCGGCGCGCCGCTTCTGCACTGCGACAGGCACCGCGAAACGCTTCAAAGGTGAGCTCGCGGCCTCTGGCGATCTTTTCGTCACGCAGCCGGGCGCTCAGCAGGGCTTCGTGGCGATAGAGTTCCGGCATGTGGTTGCGAAGGCCC
>JAFASL010000162.1 GCA_019244535.1 Alphaproteobacteria bacterium | reverse complement strand
GACATGCGCCTCGCATACCGCTTTCTCGATTTGCGGCGCGAGCGGATGCACGCCAACATCCTGTTACGGTCCAATGTCATCGCGTCGATCCGCCGTCGCATGATCGACCAGGGGTTTGTCGAGTTTCAGACGCCGATTCTGACCGCCGATTCTCCCGAGGGAGCGCGGCCCTATTACGTGCCGAGCCGGTTGCATCCCGGCGAATTCTATGCGTTGCCGCAAGCGCCGCAGCAATTCAAGCAATTACTGATGGTGGCCGGCTTCGACCGGTATTTTCAGATCGCGCCCTGCTTCCGCGACGAAGCGGCGCGCGCTGACCGCGCTCCCGGCGAATTTTACCAGCTCGACCTCGAAATGTCGTTTGTGACGCAGGATGATGTCTTTGCCGCCACCGAGCCGGTCTTACGCGGCGTTTTCGAGGAATTCGGAGAGGGCCGCGCGGTGACGCCGCTGCCGTTTCCACGCATCACCTTTGCCAATGCGATGCGGCAATACGGCACGGACAAGCCCGACCTGCGGAACCCGATCACGATGCGCGACGTTTCCACCCATTTCCGCGCCTCCGGGTTCAAGATCTTCGCGGATTTGCTGGCGGCTGACTCCGATGCGCGCATCTGGGCATTGCCGGCGCCCCAGGTCGGCAGCCGCACGTTTTGCGACCGCATCAATAGCTGGGCGCAATCCGAAGGACAGCCCGGCCTGGCGTACATCTTCTTCCGCGAGGGTGAGGCGGGCGGCCCGATCGCGCGCAACTTGGGCGATCAGCGCACGGCCGCACTTCGTGCGGACCTGAAGTTGGCTGATGGCGACGCCGTCTTTTTTGTCGGCGGCGTGCCGGGCAATTTTGTGCAATTTGCCAGCGCGGCGCGCATGAAGCTCGCGCAGGAGCTCGGGCTAATTGAAGCGAACTCGTTTCGCTTTTGCTGGATCACCGATTTTCCGATGTATGAGCGCAACGAGGAAACCGGCCAGATCGATTTCAGCCACAATCCGTTTTCGATGCCGCAGGGGGGCCTCGAAGCGCTCGAACAACAGGATCCGCTGGCGATCCTCGCGCATCAGTACGACATTGTGTGCAACGGGGTCGAACTCGCGTCCGGCGCGATCCGCAACCATCGGCCGGACATCATGTACAAGGCGTTTGCGATCGCCGGTTACAGCGGCCAAGACGTCGAGACCCGGTTCGGCGGAATGCTGAAGGCGTTCCGCTACGGGGCACCGCCGCACGGCGGGCTGGCGCCCGGCATCGACCGCATTGTGAGGCTGTTGGCCGACACCCCCAACATCCGCGAGGTCATTCTCTTTCCGATGAACCAACAGGCGCGCGATCTCATGATGGGCGCACCCGCGCCGGTCCCGCCCGAAAGGTTGAAGGAGCTGCACCTCCGATTGGATCTGCCGCCGCCGAGAGCGGCCAGGAATTGAACCCGAAGATTTCTGCATATAATTCGCTGACCGGCGGTGCGATGATCGTCGGAAGACGCGGTGGGGAGTTTCGTATCGATGAAAAGATGGCGCTTGGCGCGCGGTCTTGCCGGGGCGGCCATTCTTGCCGTGGTGGCGCCGGCAATCCCGGCAAAGGCGGCGGAGATCGCGCCGCATCGCGCGCTCTACACGATGTCCTTAGGCAACACCCGCAGCGATTCCGGCGTCGTCGATGCTCGCGGGACGATGGATTACGAATGGGGCGAGACCTGCGACGGTTGGACGATCGAGCAGCGTTACCGGTTAAAAATGCATTATGCGGAAACCTCCGACGTTGACATCGTTTCGAGTTTTGTCACGTGGGAATCAAAGGATGGCTTGCGCTACCGCTTTAATCAGAAACAGACGCGCAACGGCGAAGTCGACCAGGAGATTCGCGGCGAAGCCAGGCTTGACGGTCCGGGGAAGGGCGGAGTGGCGGAGTTCACAAAGCCCGAAGCGCAGAGCCTGAGGCTCGAGCCGGGCGTGCTGTTCCCGAGCGCGCATACCATCCTGTTGATCGACTCCGCGCGAGCCGGCGAGAACTTTCTTTCTCGTCTGGTGTTCGACGGGGCTACCGACGAAAATGCGGTTCAGGTTTCGGCGGTGATCGGGGTCAAGGTCACCGCCGACCCGGCGTCGGCGACACGCAGCCCGCTCTTGGAACGTCCCGGCTGGCGCGTTCGGCTCGCCTTTTTTCCGGCTGACGCGAATGCAGAGAAGCCGGATTACGAATTGGGCATGCGCCTTCTCGATAACGGCGTCTCGCAGGATATGATCATCGACTACGGCGAGTATTCGATCCGGGCCAAGCTGGACGACATCGAGCCGCTTTCGAAGCCGAACTGTTAGGCGCCATTTGTCTGCCGGGGAAGACCGCGGCCGAACCCGACCGATCCCTCGCCGAGCCTGCCGCGGATCGCGTCGATCGCCTCTTCGAGGCGCCCTGGACGGTCGAGCTCCTGGGCGAACAGGGTCGGAGGATCGGCGGTGCCGCTATCGGAGAGATGATCGGCGCCGACCCCGACGAGTCTAAATCGGGTCGCGCCGTCTGCCTCGGCAGCAAGCAGGCCGGATGCGATATGATAGACCGTGTCGGCTAATTGCGTCGGGTCGGCCATCCGGCGAGAACGCGTACGCAGGCGGAAATCGGCGGTTTTGAGCTTCAAGGTGATCGTGCCGGCAGCCAAGGAGGCCTGCTTCAAGCGAGCCGAGAGGCGTTCGCAGAGGGGCCACAACGCATGCGACAGCGCGGCCGCGTCGGACTCGTCCTGTGCCAGAGTGTTTTCGGCGGAGATCGTGTGCGCCGGAGCATGCGCGAGAACCGCACGAGCGTCTTCGCCGCGCGCCAGGCGGGCCAGCCGTATTCCGACCCCGCGATAGCGAGCGGCCAGCTCGCGCTCGCCGATTTCCGCCAGCTGGCCGATGAGAACGATGCCGTCTGCAGCGAGCTTCCGCTGCATTGCCGCCCCGACGCCCCATAGCAGCGAAACCGGTTTGCCGGCAAGGAATGCCGGGGCATCTGCGCGGCTGACAACCGAAAAGCCGCGCGGTTTATCCAGGTCAGAGGCGAGCTTGGCGAGAAATTTGGTGTCGCTCAAACCGATGGACACCGTGATCCCGTGCGCCGTTTCGATCCGCTTGGCGAGGCCGGCAAGGAGCTGTGGGGGCCGAGCGCCGTGAAGAGCCTCCGTGCCGCTCAGGTCCATAAATGCCTCGTCGATCGAGAGCGGCTCGACGAGCGGGGTAAGCCGCTGCATTTCGCCGCGCACCTGACGCCCGATCGCCCGGTATTTCGTCATGTCGGGCCGTATAACGGCCGCGTCGGGGCAGGCGGCAAGCGCCTTGAACATCGGCATCGCCGAGCGCACGCCATAGAGCCGTGCCACATAGCAGCAAGCGAGCACGACGCCACGGGCGCCACCCCCGATGATGACCGGGCGATCGGCCAGCTCGGGTCGGTCGCGCTTTTCGACAGCCGCATAAAATGCGTCGCAATCGACATGTGCAATCGCGAGGGAGCTTAGTTCGGCATGCCCGACCAGCCGCGGCGAGCCGCATTCCGCGCAGCGCTCGGTTCGGGCGGCGGTTGTTCCAAAGGTACCGCAATCACGGCACAGCGTCTTCACCCGCTTCGTCCGGCGGCCACAACCATGCGGCGCCGCGCACGCCGCTGGATGCACCATGAGCCGGAGGGAGCAGGGGGGTGGCTACGCGATCCGAGAAGATGTAGCGGGTCCACAGCTGAGGAACCCGGTCGTAAAGCGCCGAAATCCCCGACAGCCCTCCCCCGAGCACGATTGCATCCGGATCGATCAAGTTTATCACCGATGCCAGCCCGCGAGCGAGCCGGTCCATATAGCGATCGAGCGTGCCGGTGCAGGCCGGATCCCCCGCCGCTGCTGCCGCGGCGATTTCCGGCGCGCTCAGTATTTGCTGGCAGTAGCGATAATGGTCTTGCGCCAGCCCCGGCCCCGAAAGAAACGTCTCGAGGCAACCGGAGCGGCCACACCAGCAGGGCGGCCCCGGAATTTCGCCGTGGTCGGGCCACGGCAGCGGATTGTGCCCCCATTCCCCGGCGATTGCATGGGAACCTATCAAGAGCTGTCTTCCGATCGTTATGCCGCCGCCTACGCCCGTCCCGAGAATGACGCCGAATACCGTTTCCGCCGATGCGCCGGCGCCGTCAGTCGCCTCGGACAACGCAAAGCAGTTCGCGTCATTCGCGAGTCGCGCCGGCCGCCCAAGCGCGGTTTCGATGTCGCGCTTCAGCGGGCGTCCGATCAGCCAAGTGGAGTTTGCGTTCTTAACGAGGCCCGTCGTGGGAGAGAGCGCACCCGGTATGCCGATGCCGACCGTCGCGGCGACCCCGATTTCTTGTTCGATGGTTCTGATGAGGGCGGTGATTGCGTCGATCGTCGCGCGATAATCCCGTGCTGGCGTGACAACACGGTGGCGAAAGCGGATCGATCCGGAGGCATCTATCGCAGCTCCCTCGATCTTGGTGCCGCCGAGGTCGATGCCGATGCGAAACGCTGCGGGCATGAGACCTGTTTCCCGGTCCGAAAAACTCGGTTACGGATAATTAAGCTCGATCATTTACACCGTATCGGCACGGAGTTGGTGCGCGTCGGGCGCCGTGTGGCTCGCCTTGCCGTAAGGGTCCTGCTTCCGTCCCGGCGTCCGCATCGGGGAAAGTCGGTTTTCGAGGCTGAGAAGCATGGCATTCGAGATTGGAAACCCGGATCTGGACGCTGATCGGCCGGTACGGAAGAAGGTATTGATCGTCGAGGACAACGACCTCAATATGAAGCTCTTCAACGATCTACTCGTCGCTCATGGCTATGGTACGCTGCAGACCAAGGACGGTGTCGAGGCGCTTGCGCTCGCCCGTCAGCATCGTCCGGACCTGATCTTGATGGACATCCAGCTGCCTGAGGTGTCGGGTTTGCAGGTCACCCGGTGGATCAAGGAAGACGAAGATCTGCGCAGCATTCCGGTGATCGCGGTGACCGCTTTCGCAATGAAAGGCGACGAGGAGAAAATGCGAGACGGCGGCTGCGAAGCCTATATCGCGAAGCCGATCTCGGTGACGAGCTTTTTGCGAACTGTCGAGCGCTTCCTCTCTTGAGAGAAGTGCCCGGCCCGATCCTGCGGCTGCGAGAGGCTGATGTCTGGCAGAGTGCTGGTCGTCGATGATATCGAGGCGAACGTAAGGCTGCTCGAAGCGAAGCTGTCGAGCGAGTATTTCGACGTTCTGACGGCATCGGACGGGTATGCCGCCTTGCAGATCGCCGACGCCGAGCTTCCGGACGTTATTCTGCTCGACGTCATGATGCCGCGAATGGACGGGTTCGAGGTTTGCCGGCGACTGAAGGCCAACCGGCAAACCGCCGATATACCGGTGGTGATGGTGACCGCGCTGTCCGATGTCGCCAGCCGGCTGCGCGGCCTCGAAGCAGGCGCGGACGACTTCCTGACAAAGCCGGTCAACGACATCGCCCTGTTCGCGCGCGTGCGCTCGCTCGTCCGGTTGAAGCGGATGATGGAGGAGTTACGAGTTCGCGAAGACATCTGCCACCAGCTCGGCGGTCCGGGTGCACCTGCCCCGGAAACCGAGGGCCCCGCCCGTATCCTGATTATCGATGACGACGAATTTGCCGTGGCGCGCATGAGCGAGACTTTGTCGCCGAGGGGCACCGTGCGTCACGCATCGAACTGCGCTGAGGCATGGTCAATGATCGCCTCCGATATCGATTTGGTCATCGCCAGTCTGTCAATACAGGGCAGCGACGCGCTGCGGTTCGTTTCGCAATGCCGTGCCAACGAGGCCTCCCGCCAACTGCCAATCTTGTTGATTTCCGAGGACAGGGACTTGCCTCGTCTCGCCAAAGGACTCGACCTGGGTGCGAACGACTATGTGACCCGGCCAGTCGATCGAAACGAGCTCCAAGCGCGCACGATGACCCAGATATTGCGCAAGAGGCTGCAGGATCGCTTGCAGGAGAGCTATCAGCGCTGCATTGAGCTTGCGCTGACCGATCCGCTAACCGGCTTGTACGATCGGGCCTATCTGGACCGACATCTCGACGAACTGATTAAGCGCGTCAACCAAGACGGCATTTCTGCCGCCGTCCTGATGTTTGATATCGATCATTTCAAACGAGTGAACGACACCCATGGCCATGACGCCGGGGATGATGTGTTGCGGGAACTCGCGGTACGAGCTCTGAACAGTGTCCGCACCGTCGATCTCGTCGCGCGGCAGGGCGGCGAAGAATTCGTCGTGGTCATGCCCGAGACGGACCTTGCGATCGCGGCAGCAGTCGCAGAGCGTCTGCGAGCAGCGGTCGCGAGAGAGCCGTTCGCTATCAAGGCGGATGGCCAGAATATCCCGATCACAATCAGCGTCGGCGTGACATCCGCGGCCGCCGGCGGCGATAATCGCGAGAAGATGCTAAAACGCGCGGATATCGCGCTTTATATGGCCAAGAACCAAGGACGCAACCGGGTAGTCGTGCGCTCCCCGGACGGCCCTCCTCGGGCAGTAGCGTAAACCGGTTTTTCGCAGGGGCCGATGAGGTCGCCCCTATTTGATCTTCGCCTCTTTGAAGACGACGTGCTTGCGGGCTATCGGATCGAACTTCTTCAGCTCGAGCTTGTCGGTTTTGCTCCGGGGATTCTTCTTCGTGACATAGAAAAAACCAGTGTCGGCACTGCTGACCAGCTTGATCAGCACAGTATTCGTCTTGGCCATCCGACGCGCCTCGCCTCAGGGGTTGCGTGGACTGGAAGATAACGCCGGGTTGCCCTCTGTCAAGGCGGACTCGGTCAGCGGCGAGCCAGCGACCGGAACTGCTGCTACGCTCGGGCTCGCCCCAATCGCGTGCACCGCCTGACTATAGAGAACCGGATCGGCGAGGAGCCGTTTGGCGACCTTCAAGTCGATTTCATGGTCGCCTTGGCGGGTTGGGCAAGAGCGCCGCAGTTGAGACCACGCGTTCTCATCGAGAGATGCGCGGGCCCGCGTGGCATTCGGCTGGGTGGGAGTGGCGGTGGCGGCTCGCTGTATTGCGATTTGCACGGAACGGTCGTCGTCCCCGAGGTCACTCGTGCAAAGAGTCGGGACCACGCCGTGCTCGTGCAGCAGATATCCCGATGGAGCGACGAGCTGGGCCCACGTCAAGGTCAGCTCGCCGTCATTCGGCAGCCGCAAGACGGTCTGCACCGTGCCCTTCCCGTAAGAAGCGCTGCCGATGACCACCGCGCGGCCGGCATCCTGCAAGGCTGCGGCGACAATTTCGGAGGAGGATGCGGAGCCGCCGTTGATCAGCACGGCGACAGGGGTTTGCGGGGCGACACTATCGCCTGAAGCTTCGAAAAACTGCCGGCTGGCAGGGTGGCGGCCGACCGTCGCGACGATCGGGCCATTCGGGATAAACACATCAGATAGGCTGACCGCCTGATCGAGCAGTCCGCCCGGATCGCCGCGCAGATCGAGGACGATCCCGCGCAGTTGCGGACCCATCTCGCGTTTCAATACCCCCAGCGCTTCGACGATCTGCTGCGTCGTATTCTGGTTGAAGCTCGCGACCTGGAAGACTGCGATGCCACCGTCTCGCGAGACCTTCACAGTGGGAAGGATCACCAGCTCACGCTGGAGCCGATAGGTGCGATTTTGACCGAGACCCGGACGATAGACAGTTACCTCGACGAGGCTGAGGATCGGACCGCGAAGCGCGTGAACCACATCGCTGTGCGAGCGTCCGGCGGTCGGCACCTTGTCGATCGCCACGAGCTGGTCATCGGGCTTGATGCCGGCCTGTTCGGCGGGACCATTCGGCGTGACCGCGGTGATGCGGAATTCATCGTTGGAAGTATCGAGGGTCACCCCGATCCCGCCGAACCCGTCGCGGGCGGCGCGCTGATCGCGGGCGATATCGGGCGAGGAGTAGCGCGAGAAGCGGTCGAGCGCGGCGGTAATGCCGTCGAACAGCGTCTTGTCGATCTGATCGTCGGAAAGCGCCGCGACTGTCGGTGAGGCGGTCTTTGCGCTGGCCACCAGCCGACCCATCAAGGCCCCCCAATCGTGCGGGTCGTCATGCGAGGGTGTCGGGTAGGCGGCGACCTCGGCCCCGGCATAATTCAGCACCAGCAGGGTCGCCTTATCCGGCCCGGGGGTCTCCGAAACGGAAAATTTCTCGTCGAGGCGAGCGAGGCGCCCAGCCCCCGCGAGAACGAGCTTTCGGCTGGATACCGGACTGATATAGAGGTCGGTTATCTGGTCGAGGCCGCGCGCGAACAGGCGTCCCGTCGGATCGCTTGGCAAAGCCTGATGTTCGGCACAGGCGGCGAGGGTAGCGAGAAGGACTAAGCTGAACGCTCGCATGAACGCGGCGGCCGGACGCAACGGCACGGCATTCACTCCCCAAGAGGAAGGCCCAAAACTCTTCCCGTGGCAATGTGCCGAACCCGGTCCGCCAGCCTCGGGCAACAACGCCTCGACTATAATAGTAAGTACAGTAGAACGCAGGCATCACGCAATCAATGGCGCTCGCCGGCCAGTCGAAGGCGGCCGCGGCAAGGTGGACGTCCTGGTTCATGGCGCGTGATGGACGATATCATGGCGCCAGGTTAGAGAAATCCGAGGCCGCCCAACGCGCCGCCCGCCGTCAGGATCCACAGCAGACTGAGCCGCCGGACGAACATCGTCGCCATCGCCGCAATGGTGATTACGGCGCTCTGCCAGCGACCGCCGCCGAACGAGCCATCACGTATCCGCCGGCAACGACGAGCCCGATCGTCAGCGGAGCAAGTCCGCGGCGGACGTTGCGCTGCCACGGCATGTCGCGGAACCGATCCCTAAGCCGAGGCCGCCGCCAAAGCCGCAGATCGAGACCTTCAGAAAACCGACGAACAGGGCCTTCAGCGTGACCCGCCCGCCAGTGCTGCCGTTTTCTACCGTTAAAGGCAGGGTGTCATCTTGCATCGATGCCCCATCGGCTGGTGAGCCGGCTGACACCTACTCCCCAGTCCGCTATCGTGGAGGATCGAGCGTGCGCAAAAGCGGCGCGCGGCTTCGAGCCGCCAAAAAGCTAACTCCTGTGTAGAGAGGTTTGAAGACCATGGTGTCAAGACCGCTGGGACTGCTTGTGCTTGTCGCGGCCGCCGGCCTGTCGGCCACGGGTGTTGCTCCGGCGCTGGCGCAAGACGAAGAAATCGAAGCGATGGCCGCCGCCCTTAAGGATACGACTTTTACGTTGCAGGACGGCATCAAGGCGAGCGAGCGTGAAGGTCAGCCGATTTCGGCCCAGTTCGAGATCGACGATGGCAAACTGCAGATTTCGATCTATACAGCTAAAGGTGACGACTTCGCCGAAGTCGTGGCCGATCCGAAAACCGGCGCGGTCGTAAAAACCGAGAAGATCACCGACACCGACGAGCTCAGCGACGCGGCGGATCAGAAGGCGGCGATGGCGAAATCGAAGACGTCGCTGGTGGAGGCGGCCGATGCAGCGGTGAAAGAGAACGCCGGGTTCCGAGCCGTCAGCATCTTCCCCGATCTGCGGGATGGCCACGCCATCGCGGAGGTGACATTGCTGCAGGGGACGACCGCGAAGAAGGTCACGGAAAGCCTCGATTGACTTATCGCGCCGGTTCCCGCGGCGCATTCGGTGCCGAGCTCTGGTTGATGAGGATGGCTCTGAAATCGTTGACGTTGGTCCGCGTCGGTCCGGTGATCAGCAAATCGCCGAGTCGGGCGAACACCGTATAGGCGTCATTATTGGCAAGATACGCCGACAGGTTCAGCCCTGCCTGGGCGGCGCGCTCTCGGGTATCCGGCAACAGAAAGGCGCCCGCATTATCCTCGCTGCCATCGATGCCGTCTGTGTCGGCCGCTATAGCGGCAATCCCGCCATGTCGGTCGAGCGCCACGGTAACGCCCAACAGGAACTCGGCGTTGCGCCCGCCACGGCCGCCGCCGCGCACCGTGACGGTTGTTTCGCCGCCAGAGATCAGCGCGCAAGGAGGTTTTGCAGGCTGACCATAGGCTGCGGCCTGTTTGGCGATGCCGGCGTGAACCAGACCGACATCGCGCGCCTCGCCCTCGATCGCGTTTCCGAGTATCAGCGGAGCGAACCCGGCCTGTCGAGCGATCACCGCGGCGGCTTCGAGTGCGTCTTGCGGGGTGGCAATAACGCAGTTCGTCACGTTGTGGAAACGCGGGTCGCCCGGCTTCGGCGTCTCGGCCGCCGGTCCGCGCAAATGTTTGAGGACGGGTGCTGGGACGTCGATGCGGTACCTCTCGAGGATCGAGAGCGCCGCCGCCGAGGTGGTCGCATCCGGTACGGTCGGCCCCGATGCGATGACAGAAGGATCGTCGCCGGGCACGTCGGAGATCATCAACGAGACGACCTGCGCGGGCGCTGCCGCGATCGCCAGTCTGCCGCCCTTTATCGCCGACAGATGCTTGCGGACGGTATTCATCTCGCCGATGTGAGCGCCGCTGCGCAGCAGCGCGCGATTGATTGCCTGCTTGTCCTCGAGTGTGACGCCGTCTGCGGGGAGCGCCAGCAGCGCCGAGCCGCCTCCTGAGAGCAGACAGAGCACGAGGTCGTCCGCGCCCAGGCCCTTGACCTTACTTAGAATGCGCCGCGCCGCGCCGCGCCCGACCGCGTCGGGCACCGGGTGCGCGGCCTCGATGACCTCGATGTGCCGACACGGCACGGCATGGCCATAGCGGGTGACGACCAGCCCCTCGAGCGGCCCCGGCCAGTTCGCCTCGACGGCCGCTGCCATCGCAGCGGCGGCCTTGCCCGCGCCGAGCACGACAGTTCTGCCCTTGGGCGGCTTTGGCAGGTGTTTTGGTACGCACAATGCCGGCGCGGCGGCCGCGACCGCGGCATCGAACATGTCGCGCAACAGCCTGCGATAATTCATTTTGTGATCAGGGGCATGTTTACCGACAACGAGAGTGTCTACACCCATTCGAACCCGATTGCATTGCGGTGCGTGGCTTCACGACGCCGCGCTCGGCGTTTAGCATCGCGAGCGGCTTCGATTTGGACGAGGGAGAGAGGATGATGGAGCACCGAAAGCGGATGAGTTCGACGGCAGCGGCGTCGCTTTTCGCGGCTGCGTGTCCGGCAACCGGCCCGCAGCTGTCGCAAGCCGAACCGCCGCCGGCGGCGAGCGCCGCCGCGCCGCAGCCTGGCTCCTTCGTGCTGACCGTCTTTTTGCGGCACGATGAGACGAAGACGGTCGATCAGATAAACGAGCACCTCACACAGACCGGCTGGTACGACAAGTTTCCGCCCGATGGGGTCGAAATCGTGGCGTGGTATGAAATGATGGGCATCGGCCAGGTCGTCATTCTGCGCGTGCCTGCCGAAAAGCTGCGCGACACGAACCGGGTCATCGCGCAGACCGCGTGGGGTGGATACAGAACCGAATTTTACCCAACCTACGACCCCAAACCGGTCTGGGACGCGACCCCTCGTCACCGCCCCTGAATGTTCTACGCCACGATTTATGAACACTCCGGTTCAAGTCCGCCATAGCCGGCGCATTCTCTGCGTCTCTCCACGCTACGCTCCTTCCTTCGGCACGTTCCAGTACGCTTACCCGCTGATGGATGGCGTGCGGGCCTTTATGCCGCCACAAGGCATCCTGGCGGTTGCAGCCTATTTGCCGCCCAAATGGGAAGTGCGGATCGTCGACGAAAATATCCGTCCGGCGAGCGCCGAGGAAATAGCCTGGGCCGATGCCGTCTTCGTCAGCGGCATGCATGTCCAAAAAGGCGAGATCAAGACGGTGGCTAGCCGGGCCCGCGCGGCGGGCAAGACCACGGTGTTGGGCGGCCCGTCTGTCTCTGCCTCACCCGAGCAGTATCCCGAATTCGATTACCTGCACATCGGCGAACTCGGCGATGCGACCGACGCACTGATCTGCGCGATCGACGAGGACGCAACCCCGCCCGCCGCGCAACAACGCTTCACCACCCAGGAGCGGCTGCCGCTCGCTGACTTCCCGATCCCGTTCTACCGGCTGATCGACGGCGGCCGTTATTTTATTGGCAGCGTGCAATTTTCCAGCGGATGCCCTTATCGCTGCGAGTTCTGCGATATCCCGGCGCTCTATGGCCGCCAGCCCCGGCTCAAAACGCCACAGCAGATCCTCGCCGAACTGGACGCGCTGCTCGCCGCCGGGATCAAGACATCGATCTATTTTGTAGACGACAATTTCATCGGTAACAAAAAGGCCGCGCGGGAATTGCTGCCTCATCTGGTCGATTGGCAAAAACGACGCGGCTATCCAGTACAGCTGTGCTGTGAGGCCACCCTCAATATCGCCAAATCTCCGGACATATTGGCGCTGATGCGCGAGGCCTATTTCTGCACGGTATTCTGCGGCATCGAGTCGCCGGAACTGGCCGCGCTCGATGCGATGCAGAAATCGCAGAACCGCGCCGTACCCTTGCTCGACGCGGTCGCGACAATAAACAGCTACGGGATCGAGGTGGTTTCGGGGATCATACTCGGTCTCGACACCGACACCCCACAAACTGCCGATCGGTTGATCGAGTTCATCGACCGGTCCCAAATCCCGATGTTGACAATCAACCTGCTGCAGGCGTTGCCGAAAACACCGCTGTGGGAACGGTTGCAAGCCGCTGGAAGGATCAGCAGAGACGCCCGCCGCGAGTCGAACGTCGTCTTTGCGCGGCCCTATGACGAGGTCTTACAAAACTGGCATCGCGCCGTCCGCCATGCCTACACACCGCAAGCGATCTATCGGCGCTTTGCCTGGAATGCCGCGCACACTTACGCCAACCGAATTACTCCGCCACTGTCCAGGGCGCGGCTCACCCCAGGCAATCTTCGCCGCGCCCTGATCATTACTGCGAGGCTGATCCTTCGCGTCGGTTTATTCGGCGACTATCGCCGGATTTTTTGGCAAATGGCGTGGCCGGCGCTGCGCGCCGGACGCATCGAGGAGCTTATCCATATCGGGATCGTGGCCCACCACATGATCTTATTCGCGCGCGGCTGCGCCGAGGGCAGGGAGAACGCTGCCTTTTTTACGCAACGGCCAAACCCACCGACAGGAGAAGCGCGAGCGGACCGGCGATCGTTCTTGGGCCGGCCCGCTCGACTCCTGGGCCATCAAACGGCGATCAGGCGGCGCGAGTGAAGAGGCGCACTACCGCTCCGCTAAAACTGGCGCTGACGATCAGGAGCGCGGTGCCCACAGCGATGAACCCGACTAGCACGAGTACCCAAGAGCCCTGGAAGATCAGCGAGAGTATGCCCAGAATGGCCGCAGCAAAGCCGACCAGGATCTGCAGTCCAGAGATCCCTGCCGCGCCCTGGTAGCGGATCTGCGTCTGAGTCCCGGAGCTCGCCGTGGCCATCACCGGCTGCCCGGCTTGCGCGGCGGTCACCCCGCCGAGGATCAGTGAACTCCCGAACACAATCAATGCCGCCGGGACCAGATAGAAAGTATTTATTCCCACCAGACTCAATATTCCCAGCACGATCCCGGTCACTCCGGCCGCGAGATGGATCATGATCTCGCCGCCGAGTTCGCTCCCTCGCCCGGCGACGCCTCCGGCCGCCGTCGCACTGGGTTCAAATGCCCTGGACATTTCCGCCGCAGCATTAAACGCCTGAACGATCAGCGCGACGCCGATCACGATCGTTGTTATCGACGCCAGGGCGCCCACGGAAATGCCCGCGAGCGCGATGATCGCAAGGACGATCGCGGCGATCCCTGCAGCACCCTCGGTCAGCGCACCAAAAGGCTCCGCCTCGGCGGCAGCGCCTCTACCTTCAGCATAGATGGCCATGTTGAACTCCTGTCATGCTAGCTGCTTAATCAATATTCGCCTCACGGTGAGCCAGCGGGGCCGCGAGGTGGTCTGCTTCCAACCGGCGGTGTGGCGACAGTCGTCGGTGCGTTGCCCAGGCGAGACAGGCTCCAGATCGCGAACAGAAAAACCAGTGCGCCGACGATCCAGTGGTCCCAGCTCGCTCGCGACAGACCGACAAAGCCGAGCACCCAAGGCGCGACGAAGACCCACGCTCCGAGCACCATGTTCCACCATTCCTGCCGCACGTCGATGTTGCCAATGGCGGACAGTGCGACCAGGAAGACGATCACCCCCAGGACCCAGGCATTCCATGCCGCATGGCTTACCGCCACTGGCGGCCCGTTCCCTGCATTTGTGGCTTGGACAGCACCGAATTGCAGGACCCACGGCGATATGAACAGCCAGATTGCCAGGATTAGATTTGCCCAGTCTTGCCAGCGATTAGCCCGGCTCTGGAAAGCATAGTTGCGGTATTCAGTTGCCATTACAGTTCTCCTAAGAGGGGCAAGGACTTCCGATCACTAAGCCGCACAAATCTCACTACCCACCGATGGGCTCGCCGGAGACTGCACGGCCGCTAGTTGAGCGGCGGGTTGTGCGACCGATTGAAGGCGCAACGCAGTGGATCCGGCTGCGAAATTCCCCGAGCAGAAGGAGCGCAAGCTTTTGGCAAATCTCTGGGTCCACGGTGCGGGCTGATCGGCGTCGATGATGCCGGTGATAATATTCTCTCGTGCACGCCGTAGTACGCGGAGCACCTCCGCGTGTGTCGTACGCGGGTCGTCATTAAATAGTTCGGCTCGCTAATAGTGCTTTTGCCCCACCTCTCTGGCGGCTCGCAAAACAATTGGCTCGAGCATCTGTCGCGCGTTGACTGCTTGCATGCGCCTACGAGGCAATGACGGCCGTTGCTGTCGCGCAGTTTGCCTTTGCACCACCGTTCCTCGGACGCGAGTAGGCGCTCCGGTTCGCCGAGTTTCGCGAGCGGATGGTTTTCAGCCAATTTCAAATCTGTCCCATCGAACGGCATTCTCGTTCCTCCGCAACTTCGCATGGACGCTGTTGGTCCCGCGCCGGCAGGATTGTCGACGCGGAGCCAGCCCAGTCCGGTAAATGCAGGACGACCGGCCTGGGGTCCTGCCATGTCAACCCCACGCCGCGTTACGCATTCCAATCTATCCTTTTGATTGGCCAAAGGAAAAGTTGGTTGCGCCGAAGGTAAGCCGGTACAGCTAAGTAGAGTTTTTCTTCTCGGTATATGTACGCTGCCGTACCAAGCCCTGTTGTTGTCTCGGAGCCGGATCGGGGCGCCGGGTTCGTCGATGTTCGCCTTTGCGACAACGCTACCGGGCGCAGGTGTCGACGGGAAATCGTCCAGATCCAACGGAAACGGCATTCAAGATCCGGTTCGATCGGGCGAATGCTCGAAAGCGGCATGTCCGGAGGTTGGCTACCGGTTTCACCGCGCCGGCAAGGCTCTGCTGTTGACTTGGCAGGCTTGTTATGCACCGATCCTTGAAGCTGCCGTGTCAACGCCAGAGAGGAGAACATGGCGTCACCGACAAAACTGTCTCACATCGTGCTGCAGACCAATCGCCGGCGCGAGATGATCGATTGGTACTGCACGGTGCTCGGCGCCGACATACTTTACGAGGCCGAGCGCATCTCGTTCATCAGTTATGACGACGAGCACCACCGCGTCGCCTTCCTCGATCCGGGACCGCTGACCGAACGGCAGGCGGACGCGGCGGGGCTAAATCACGTAGCCTTCACCTTCGGCGGGCTGGACGAGCTGATCGCCAATTACGAGCGGCTCAAGAAACTCGGCATCAACCCGCACCGTTGCGTCAATCACGGCGTGACGACGTCGATGTACTACCACGATCCCGACGGCAACCAGGTCGAGCTGCTGATCGACAATTTTGCCAGCGCCGTCGAAGGCAAGGCCTACATGCAAGGGCGCTCGGTCAACGACAAGAACCCGGTCGGTATCGCCTATGAGCCCGAGGAGCTGGTAACTCGGGTCCGCAACGGTCTGCGCATCGAGGAACTCGCCTCGATAAACGCGTAGGGCTTCCCGGGCACCGGCCGGACCTGCGGGCCGCCCGCCGGTTGGCGTCATCCGAAGCAGGGAATTAGGTACTTCAAATTTCGTGGACGTCGGTGATCCCGGGCAGCGATTTGACCGCTGCAAAGGTTCCGGGATCGACCTTGAAGCCGCCGGGGATCGCGATCTCAACCTCGCGGGAGGGTAGGTCGAGCACGACCGTGACGCGGCCGCGGCCACCCGTCTCGCGAGAGATGACGCTCTTCAGGCCGGGGAGCGCCCGCACCTCGCCCACGAAAACTCGCAGCCCGGCAGCGGCATCCGCGACGACCGCGGCGAGCGGCTCGATCTTCTGCGCAGTCAGGCGCAGGTTTTCCTCTTCGCTGCGGACGTCAACCGTGACGACCAGAAGCTGACCCGTATCCAGCAAGCCCCGGGCCTCGCCCAGCATCTCGGAAAACAGGGTCACCTCGAAAAGCCCGCTCGGGTCCGACAGCT
>JAFASL010000100.1 GCA_019244535.1 Alphaproteobacteria bacterium | reverse complement strand
CGCATCATGGTCGACACCTGTCTCGGCAACGACAAGGAGAACCGGCGCATCCCGACCTGGAACCAGCTGCAAACCAGTTTCTTGGCTGATCTGGCAGCAGCCGGTTATGCGCGCGACATGATAGGCACCGTTGTTTGCACGCATCTGCATGTCGATCACGTCGGGTGGAACACGATGCTGGTCGATCATCGCTGGGTCCCGACCTTCCCCAATGCGCGCTACCTGATGGGCCGTGTCGAGTACGTCCATTGGAACGGACAATGCGAGCGCGAAGACATGGCGGCGGTGCTCGCCGACTCGGTGACGCCGGTCTGGGAGGCGGGGCTTGTCGATCTCGTCGAAACCGATCACCGCATCTGCAAAGAGATCAGCCTGGTTCCGACGCTTGGCCATACACCGGGACATGTCAGTGTGCGGATCGCCTCGCAGGGCGAAGAGGCGCTGATCACCGGCGACTTTATGCATCATCCCTGCCAGATCGCCCGCCCAGAGTGGTCGTCGACCGCGGACAGTAACCCGGTCGAGGCGCGGCTGACGCGCGAGCGCATGTTGACCCATTTGGCAGATACCCCGATCCTGGTCATCGGCACGCATTTCGCTGGCCGCACCGCCGGTCACATCGTGCGGGACGGTGATGCGTACCGCTTGGCCGCGTGAGGAGCTGGGAATGGGAGAGCGCGTCTTCGACGGCTTGAAGGTGATCGACTGCGCGAGCTTTATCGCCGGGCCCGCCGCTGCGACGGTGATGTCGGATTTTGGCGCGGAGGTGATCAAGATCGAGCCGCCGGGGGCCGGTGACCCCTATCGCCGGCGGGCGACCCCGCCCATTGGGCCGGGGCTTGCGAACAATCCCGGTTTTGAGCTGGACGGCCGCAACAAGAAGAGCTTGGCCCTCGATTTGCGATCACCGGCCGGACAATCCATCCTGCGCCGCCTGGTAACTCGTGCCGACGTGTTCATCACCAATTACCCGCCGCCGGTGCGCCGCCGGCTCGCCATAACCTATGACGAACTGGCGCCGCTCAATGAGCGGCTGATCTACGCCTCCTTCACCGGCTATGGCGAGGTCGGGCCGGAGGCCGACAAACCTGGTTTCGACGCGACCGCGTGGTGGGCGCGTTCCGGACTGATGCATCTGGTGCGGGCGGGCGAGGAGGCGTCGCCTGCGCGGTCACTGCCGGGAATGGGTGACCACCCCTCGGCGATGGCAACCTATGGCGCGATCGTCACCGCGCTCTACCAGCGCGAGCGCACCGGAAAGGGCGCCTATGTCGGCTCGTCACTGCTGGCCAATGGCCTCTGGGCCAATGGCTGCTCGGTGCAGGCGGCGTTGTGCGGCGAGAAGGTCGTGCCGCAGCCGCCGCGCGAGCGCGGCGTCAATGCGCTGCGGATCCATTACCGGTGCCGCGACAACCGCTGGATCTTGTTGTCGATTGCCGCGGACGAATGGCGCTGGGACAAATTCAAGGAGTGTCTGGGGTCGGACGCGCTCGACGACCCGCGCTTTGCGACAGTTGCCTCGCGGGAGGCTAATGCGACGGCGCTGATCCCCATTCTCGATGAAATCTTCGCGACCCGCCACCAGGCCGAATGGCGCCGCATTCTCGACGAGGCCGGGCTGATTTTCGGCATTGTCGCCGATATGGACGAAATCGCCGGCGACGAGCAGATCCTTGCCAGCGGCGCGCTGGTGCCATTCACCGACGGCAGCGCGCTCACCGTGAACAGCCCATTGTGGATCGCGGGTCAGGAAAAATTGCCGCCCCGCCAGGCCCCGACAGTCGGCCAGCACAGCGATGAAGTCTTGCGCGAAGCCGGCTATCCCGAGGTCGAGATCCGCGCAATGCGCCAACGGGGAGTGGTCGCCTGAGGATGCCCAAGCGACCACTCCGCAACTCTAGAACTTGAACAGGTCCATCAGATCGCCAATCGCCGGCCCGTTCGTTGGCTTGTAGGGATCCGCCCCCGTCGTCGGGCTCGGCAGATTGTCACGGCTGCGCTTGGTAATCGGCGGCACGCTCCAATTCGCCTCGATAAACTTCAACACGGAGACGTGATCGGTATAGGTGTGCGAGATATGCCCGCCCTTGCTGTACGGTGAAACGACGATCATCGGAATGCGCGTTCCATCGCCGAAATAGTCGAGGGGCTGCACATAGCCCGAATCATAATACCCACCGCCTTCATCAAAAGTGATGAAGATCGCCGTGTCGGCTGCGAGCGTCGAGTTTGCTTGTGTAAGTTCGACGATCTTTTTGACAAAGCCCTCTAGGAGATTGACCTTCGAGGAAGCCGGGTGGCCATCGAGATAACCGCTCGGCTTGACAAACGAAACCGCAGGCAAACCGCAACTCGTCGTGCTGCAGCTCATCAGATCGTTGTAGAGGTCGAGTGTGTCCTGCAGAGCGGCCGCCCGCACTTTTTCATTAGTCATGATCGAGGTTGAATACTGAAAGAAGTTACAGATATTGCAGTACGTATTGTCGGGGGTGACATAATTATTATAGGGATTAGCCAGATACGGATTGAACTGGTCGCCGAAGTAAGCAAACGAGATTTTTGCCTTCAACAGGGCATCGCCGATGTTTCTGACATTCGACGGCGGGATTGTGAACACGGTGTTTAGCGGATTTTTGATATCGGCGTAAGCATTGGTCCCGTCGCCGTAATAGCCGGGGTTATAATTGTTCAGAAGATAATAATGCCCTGCTTGGCAATTCGGCTTCACGTCCACTGCCTTCAGATAGTCGACGATAGCCTTGACACCCGGCTGCGAAGTGTCGGCGCAGGCGCTGTAGGAGCCGCCACCGTAAGATTTTTCACCGTATGAGCCGCCGCCATAGCCGTCCTGGATGTACCAGTTGTTGGTGTTGGCCAGGGGGTTGGGATTTTCGACCTCGTCGACGACCCCCGCATTTGGACTGCCAGCAGCAACCTTCACATTGTGTGGCGGCTGGAGTGGATTGCCGTTGCCGTCGCTGAACCAGATCGCGTCGCCGGTGCCGAGCATGATGTGGTTGGCGCCGGTCCCGCCCATTACCGACTGATGGAAGTTGTCGCTCATCGAATAGGTGTCGGCGAGCATCTTGAAGTACGGCGCGTCGCCTTGCTGGACGTTGTAGAAGCCCATCGACGTCGCGCCCTCTTTATAGGTGAAGTCCCCCGGCGGCGGCTGGCCGTTGCTACCCGCGCCGACCGTCGCTTCTATCCATGGGAACAGGTCGTTCAAGCAACCTGCCGCCTTGCTGCAGTCGACCTGCTGCCACATCTGATAAAAGCGGTGCACCGGGCTTTCTGCGTAATCGTCGTATCCCACTCCCGGCGTCAGCTGGTAGGGGCCCGGCGGCAGGTTGTTGACGTCGTGCCCGGCATACATGATCCGGGTATCAGGCTTCCCGAGGAGCGATGAAGGAACCCCGCCCGTCGTCAGAAGAATTTAATCGTTGAGCAGCAGCCCATTTTCGTATGTCGTGGCATCCTCGAGGTTGGAAAATGGCGGCGCCCCATTAGTATACCCGCCGCCGGCCTTCGGCGCCGGCAACGTTGTGAACGGAGTCTTTCTCGTTGGACTGATCTCATAGGTAACCGTGTTTAGCGTCTGATTTTGAGTGACGCTGGAGTAATTTTTCCCAGGCGTGCCGTCGTCCTTGATAACCCTCTCCGACAGCAGGTTCAGCACTGTGTCTCCTTGGTTGACCGGCTTATAGGTCGCGAACAGATGATCAAAGGTGCGGTTCTCGCCGATGATGACGATGACGTGCTTTATTGGTGTCGTCGTATTGGCGTCGTTGCTGTTGCTTTCTCCGGCAGCCGCTGCGGCTGCGATCGGCGCCATGCTGTTGATGGCTATGGCGCAAATCGCTACGCCACACAACAGCTTATATTTACGGGTCTGTCGCGTTTCCATTGAACCTCTCCAATGCTTTGGTTGTTAGCAGATGCGTCGGCACCGCCGCGGTGTGGGGCTGCCGAGCTAGTGTCAATCAGCCGCGTTTGTGGCCGCCGTTATCGGCTTTGCGGCTGAAGTCGAACATGTCGAACAGATCACCGATGGCTGGGCTGTTCCGTGGTACATAGGGGTTGTCTCCACCGGCGCGCGGGTTTGGCAGATTGTCGCGGCTGCGGCCGGTCAATGGCTGGAGGCCCCAATTCTTTTCAATGAACTTTAAGATCGAGGCGTGGTCGTTGTAGCTGTGAACGACATGTCCACCGGTCGAATACGGGGACACGACAACGAGCGGGATACGCGGCCCGTCACCAAAGAAATCCAATGGCTGGATAAACCCGCTATCGTAGTAACCGCCGCCTTCATCAAACGTGATGAAGACCGCCGTTTCCGACTTCAGCTCGGGGTTGCTGTCGAGCGTGTCGACGATCTTCTGCAGCATGCCCTCGAGCAGATCGAGCTTGGAGGACGCCGGGTGGCCGTCGAGCAGCCCGTCCGGCTTGACGAACGACACCGAGGGCAACGTGCCGTTATTGACTGCCGCATAGAAGTCTGTGGCGTCCTTGATATGGGCTGCGCGCTGCGTCGGATTTCCCATGATCGACGACGCATAAGATTCGAAATTGCAGATGTTGCAGTAGGTCGCACCCACCGCATCTGCCGGATCCGTTGAGCCGTTAGCGAGATTGACGGCGGCATTATACGCGCCACCGTAATAGGCCCAGGAGATGTTTTTGTCATTGAGTGCGTCGCCAATCGTGCGAACGCTGCTGGGTGGGATGGAACCTCCTGAGGCAATGCCCTTGGTGTCTACCGTCCCATTTGGCAAGAACCCTGGATTCGTGTTGTTCAGCATGTAGTAGTGGCCGGAGGCGCAATTCGCTTGCGCCGGATAGGGGAGCGAATCGAGATATTGGACGATCGGCAATACTCCCGGAGCGTTGAACACGTCCGAACAGTTGCTGAAGCGCCCATCCACCACGTATTGGTTATTGGTGCCTGTTTTGGGGTTCGGATTGGCTATCTGCGAGGTCGGCGGAACGGTCGGATTGCCGTTGCCGTCGCTCCAATAGATGTCGTCGCCGGTCCCGAGAAAAACGTGCTGTATGCCGGTGCCGCCCTGGCCTGGCTGGTGATAATTGTCGGCAATCGTGTATTCGTCGGCCAATTTCTTGAACAGCGGCGCATCCCCGTCTTGCATATTGTAGAACGCCATCGAGGTGCCGCCGCCATGGTCGGCGGTCGGCCCGCTATAGGTCGTCATTACAAACGGGTAGAGGTCGCTGAGGCAGCCGGTCGGGTTGTCTTCCGTGGCATTGTGGATGCTGCAGTCCGATTGCTGCCACATCTGGTAGAACCGGTGCGCAGTGTCGCCCGTATACGTGTCGTAAGCGAGATTGGGGCCGGTCAATTGGAACGGGCCATTGGGCAGGGCTGCGTAGTTCACAATGTGCGTATCCGGGGCACCGCTCGTGACAGCCGCCCCGGTCGCGCCAGTGGTGAGCAGGAACAGGTCGGCCGGTTCCAGAGACGGCTCGATCGCTGCCAGCTGGGCGTTGGTGAAACCCGTGAAGGGCGGCGACGTCATGCTCGGCTTGTTCGGCGCTCCGCCAAGCGTCGGGTCGGGCAAAACGGTGTAAGGTGTCTTGCTCTTTTTATCGACACCAATGAAATAGCCGGTTTGCGCTG
>JAFASL010000014.1 GCA_019244535.1 Alphaproteobacteria bacterium | reverse complement strand
TCACCGGGACGTTCACTGACGAGGTCGACCCGGGTGATCCGCATAATGCCGTCATTGTTGATATCGAGCACGGCCCGCAAAATCCCAACGGGGCTGTCAGCTTCACAGCGGATTTCCAGATCATCAGACCGACCAATCTGGCGAACTCGGCCCATCGCGTGATCTACGATATTCCCAATCGGGGCAATCCGGGAGCGCTTGGCACGCTCAATGGCAGCTCTCCGGTCAACACCGCCGTTCCCCCGACCTCCGGGCCCGCCGGCAATGGGTTTTTGATGAACATGGGCTGGACGATTGCCGAAGTCGGTTGGGACCTCTCGGCGCCGCAGGGCGGCGCGGCCTTCGGGATCACATTGCCGGTCGCCAAGCAGCGTGACGGAACGTCGATTACCGGCCCTGAGCTCGAGGAGCTGGTCGTCGACCAGAACGCGAAACCGGCGACCCTGCCGCTCACCTACCCGGCAGCGAGCGGCGATCAATCGCAGGCCACCCTGACCGTACGAGAGAATTACGGCGACAAGCCCACCACAGTGCCATCGTCCGGATGGGCCTATACCGATGGCTCGTTGACTGCGGTCAAGCTGACCTCGGGCCCGTTCGGCGGCCCCAATTCGTTTGGGCCCACCGCGCTCTACGAATTCAGCTACATCGCCAAGGACCCGCAAATCGTCGGGCTCGGCTTCGCCGCGATCCGCGACCTCGCGACTTTCTTGCGCAACGCTAAGGCCGACGACAACGGCGTCGCCAATCCGCTGGCCGGGGATGTCAAATACATCTACACGATCTGCAGCTCGCAGCCCTGCCGCACAACGCGCGATTTCGTATTGTGGGGCTTTAACG
Organism: Alphaproteobacteria bacterium; assembly: GCA_019244535.1. Lineage (GTDB taxonomy): Bacteria > Pseudomonadota > Alphaproteobacteria > ATCC43930 > CGMCC-115725 > AP-15. Next base: position 2,027 of record JAFASL010000014.1, on the reverse strand, counting down.
AAGCCGACATCCCGGCGAGCGCCACTTCGCACAACTGGGGTGACCGCATCTGGTGGGATCATTTCTGGCTGCGTCAGCCGCCGCATCACGAGAAGGTGATCGACGGCATGCTGAACTACATCGGCGGCGGCAACGGCATTTACATGAACTACCGCTTCGCGCAGCCGACGCGCACGCACCGCCAGCACATCGCGCGCTGGTACCCCGAATTCCAGTTCCCGTTCGCTGATTTGACCATATTCGACCCGGTAACGCGCCAAATCGACGGGCGCCTGGCGCGTTGCGAAGAAACCGGCACCTGCCCCAACATCTTCGAGGCAAATTCCGAGAACGAGTTCTGGGCCAAAGGCGGCTCGATGCTGCTGACCGACGGGCAAGGGCATGATCTCGATCTAAGCCGTACGCCAAACGTCCGTTACTATCTGCTGTCGAGTTTTCAGCACGGCACCGGCAACAGCACGACGACCGGGATTTGCCGTCAGCTCGGCAATCCGCTCAGTTCGACCCCCGTCGAACGGGCGCTTCTCATGGATCTCGACCAGTGGGTCAGCGAGGGGGTTCCGCCGCCGGCCAATCGCGTCCCGCGCATCAGCGACGGCACGCTCGTTCCGCCTTTGCCGCAATCGGGCCAGGGGTTCCCGAATATTCCGAACCCCCAGTCGACACTGCCCGCGACGCCGTTCGTCGCCTATAACGGCGTCCTTCACACCGGGGACCTCTGGGATTTCGGGCCGAAATTCGACCAAGGAATCGTCTCGATCATCCCGCCCGCCCCGCTCGGGACGCCATACAAAATCTATGTGCCGAAGACCGATGCCGACGGCAACGACATCGCCGGCATTCGTGTTCCGAGCGTCGCCGTGCCGATCGCGACCTATACCGGCTGGGGGTTGCGGGCCGGCAATGCAGCCGATCCAGCGCCGATCGTCGACGGCTGCGATGCAACCGGTCAGTACATCCCGTTCGCGGTCACAAAAGCGCAACGGCTGGCAACGGGCGACCCGCGTCCCTCCTTGCAGGAGCGGTACGGGAACAGCGCCGGCACCAATGCTGACTATGTCGGCAAGGTCAAGGCGGCGGCACAGGCGCTGGTCGCGCAACGCTTCCTGATCGAGCAGCCCGGCATCGTGCAGGATATCGAGACCTACACTGGCCCCGCGGCATCGGTCACGATCCCCGCGCAGCAGTAAGATGAGGCTTAGGTAGCCTCTCGAGGATTGTAAAGCGCTACACCGCTAGCGGCGTGAGCGGCGGACGGGTATTCTCGCCCGCAATACGTGTGCCTCAGGCACACGCAATAGGCGAGGCGATTGAATGGCAGCGCTCGACCCGACGGCGGTCGATCCGTGGCAGACAATAGCCGCGCTCCGGCGGGAGCTCGAAGAGCGCACCGCCGAGCGCGACGAGGCGTTGGCGCAACAGGCCGCAACTGCCGAGGTGTTGGGTGTTCTCAATTCCTCGCCCGGCAATCTCGGGCTGGTGTTCGAGATCCTACTAGGGACCGGAGCCCGCCTGTGCCAAGCCGAACAGGCGGTGATTACGCTACGCAATCCGCAGGACGGACTGTACCACTATGGCGCCTCGTTCGGTTACGGCCGAGACTTCAAGGATTTGTTGATCCGCAACCCGGTGGCGCCAAGTCGGGCCTCGCTGATCGGCCGGACGGCTTTCGAAGGACGGGTTGTGCACATCGATGATGCGGGCGCCGATCCGGACTATAACTGGCCGGAGGCGCTTCGTCTTGGCCGCTGGCGTAGCGGGCTCGGCGCGCCGCTGCTGCGCGATGGCGCCGTTGTTGGCACCCTCGTCTTGACGCGCCGGCGTATCGAGCGCTTCACCAACAAGCAGATCGAACTGATCAAAACCTTCGCTGACCAGGCTGTCATCGCAATCGAAAACGCCCGGCTTTTAGGCGAATTGCGCGAAAGCGAGGAACGCCATGGTCTGGTAAGCAGGGCGGTAGCAGAAGGCATCTACGAGTGGGATGTCGAGCACAATTCGCTGTGGGTATCGTCACGGCTGATCGA
>JAFASL010000006.1 GCA_019244535.1 Alphaproteobacteria bacterium | reverse complement strand
ATGGCAAGGCGCAAAAGGTGCTGAACATCCGGCGAGATCCTAAGGTCGCGCTGATGGTCGAGGCCGGCGCCAATTACGCGGAGTTGCGCGGCGTCATGATCCGGGGCCAATGCGAGATCATCGAGGGCACGGAAGCCGTACGCGGCGTGTTCGCGGCAATGGCCGAAGCGCGGGGCACGCGGACGGCCGAACGGCCCCGCGGCTCGGGCGACAGCGCGCCCAAGCGAGTCGTGCTGAAGATAGTGCCGGAGAAGATCACCAGCTGGGACCACCGCAAGCTTCGCGGCGCTTACTAGACTCGCAATGACCCCCGCTTACGGTGGCCTGAAAATCGGTTCAAGAACCCTTCGCCGGCTCGACGAGGTCGGCGAACCTGGTTTTCAGCAGATTCGCCTTGTAGCCCGGGATCTCATAGGTCCAGCGAGAGACCTTGTCGTCGATCTTTTTTGCTTCGGCCTCGGCTGCGCCGGAGCCGCTCGCGGAAATCGCGACCCAATTGTTCTTGTCGCGCTCCGTCAGCCGCAGATCGACCGTCAGCCCGTCGAAAGTCGTGAAGGATGTCGTCACGACGTCCTTCTCGGGGACGGGCAATTCGCTGGAAGGCTTGACATCGTCGAGGTCGAGCGTCTCAAGCGCCTGGGCAGGCCCGCTGATCGTGCTCTCGCTCTTGAATTTTGTATCGGCGGGCGCATCCTCGACCGCAAACTTCGCATCGGGCGCGGCCCGGCTGATGACGAGCCTGCTGCCGTCCGGCTGCATTAGGGTGACCTTGGCCACCTTTTTTTCCGAAATATCGAGGATCTGCCGGTCGAGCCAGCTTGCCGGCTCACCGGACGGGTCCAAGGTGCCGCGCGCAAGCCAGGACTGCGCTTCTCCCGGTTTGCGGATATAGACCCCGTCATTGCCGGCGCCGAGCCGATCATAGCGCCGTTTTCCGACGATCGCTTCGGCGAGTGCTCCGCCGGATTTGTCCTTGACCGATATCAGGGCGGATTTCCCATCGCCGGGGTCTTCGACTTCGAGCCGCGGGTAAAGACTCGCGGTTTGGGTCTTCGGCTCGACCAGGGTCAAATCCGCCATAGCGCGCACGATCTGGCTGATCTTGGCGCCGTTCGCAGGGTAATTCCCCTTTTCGGCGACGAGCCATCTGTCCCCGTCGCGGATCAAGGTCATCGTCGTGCCATTCCGCGACAGGCTGACCGAGGACACGTCGCCGAGTTTTGCGGCGAGCGCCGGAAAGGCGCGCGCGCCCGGCGCCGCGCGGCTGACACCGCGATCGCCTGTCGCGAGCACAATGCTCGCGAGCAAGACGAGGACAACCGTCGCGACGGCAAGGGAGAGGAGAGAACGCAGCTGCATCGTCGCGTCATGCCTCGGTTATACGCCGGCCGCGGCGGCGCAGCCTCAGCACGCCGAGGACGATGGCCGCCGCGGCGACAATGAGCGGGATCAGCGCGATGTTAAAAAATTCGAGCCCGGTCTTCAGCCGGCCGATGTCGCTGCGCAACGCGGCCTGCACGTCCCGCAGCTGGCGGCGGGTTTGCACCATGTCGGAACGAAATTCCTCGATCGCCTTCGTCTGCTCCGCCGACAAGGCGGTCGGTGCATTCGCCTGGTCCTTGCCGGTGAGGCTGGCGAGCTTGGCTTGAGTATCCTTTAGCCTGGCTTGCAGGGCGCGTTCCTCGGCGCTGTAACGGGCCTGCGCCTCGGTTTGGATCCGCTCTACGACTTCGAAAGGTCGCGCCGAGCTGCCGCGGCTGCGCAAGCCAACCAGATCGTCGCCGCCGGCGAGAACCTCTATCGCGTTGGCGACAAAATCACCGTTGTTGGCGGTCGGGACCAGCAGCCGTTGACCAAAAAACTCCTGCTTCTGCAGCCAGAAGCGATCGTCGAGCATGTCAGTATCGGCGACCACGACGACGTTGATCGGCTGCACAGATTGTTTCAAGGGCTCTGGCGCAGCGGGCGCCGGCTCGGATGACAGCGGTGTTGTCTCGCCTTCCTTCGTCTCGGGCTTGGCCGGCTCGGGCGGTTTTGGAGCCCCGTCGGGAAAGGCGGTCTCCGCCGGACCGGTGACATGCGCAGCGAGAATGTAGCGCTTGTTGTCGGGTTTGAATTCCGCGAGAAGACCGGCCACATCGGGCAGCGCGGTCAATTTTTCGGCCGGGATCTTCATCGCATCGGGCGATGTCGTGATCAGCGGCTCGATCGTGGTCTTGGAGCCCTCGATCGGTTCGATGATCCCGGAGGTCGCCATCATGACATGGCTCAGATCGGCCGTGATCATGTCGGCGCGATTGAGGTTGTCGGTCTTCAGGTTGAGCCAAGCGACATAGTCGAGCGGCCGCGTGCTGCCGCGCGAACCCGGCACTCCAACCCGTTGCGCATCGCGCCGATCCCCCGCAACTGTGTTCGCCGGCACTTCGAAGCCCCAGGACTTGAACAGCCGTTCGAGGTTGCTGGCGCTGGGCGAGCCGGGTGGATTGAGCTGGCTCGGGTGCGAGGCCTGCAGCTCGGAAAGCGGGTCGACAAAGACGAGCGCCTTGCCGCCCTTCAGGACGAACTGGTCGATCGCGAACGGCGTCTTGTCCGGCAGGTTTTGCGGATGCACGAGCATCAGAACATCGACATCTGGCGGGATTGCATCGAGGTTGGCGGCCAGCGGTTTCACGGTATCCAGTTGTTGCAGCTGCTCCATGATGGCCATCGGCTCGGACGTACGGCCGCGCATCATTGCCATCATGTCGCCTTCGAGCGGCAATGTGCTGATCAGCCCCA